>CAXTTP010000281.1:0-3872 GCA_964247195.1 uncultured Sphingomonadaceae bacterium | reverse complement strand
GGCTTCTCGGGCGGCGAGAAGAAGCGCAACGAGATGGTGCAGATGGGGATCATCGCACCGAAGCTGGCGATCCTCGACGAGACCGATTCGGGGCTCGACATCGATGCGCTGCGCGTGATCGGCGCGGGCATCAACACGATCATGCGCCGGCCCGACAAGGCGGTGCTGCTGATCACCCATTACCAGCGGCTGCTCGACTATGTGAAGCCGGACTTCGTGCATGTGCTGGCTGGCGGCCGGATCGTCCGCTCGGGCGGTGCCGAGCTCGCCCACGAGCTCGAGCGCGAAGGCTATGGCCAGATCGCCGGAGAGCTCGCCGCGTGACGCTCGCTTTGCCTTCGACGCGCGACGAGGCGTGGCGCTGGTCGGACCTGTCCGCGCTGCCCGCGCTGGCCGAGGCGGACCCGCGCGGCGATGCCGGCGACGTGCCGTGGATCGGCTCCGGTGGCCCGCGGCTGCTGTTCGTCGACGGCCGGTTCGATGCTGCGCGGAGCGACCCCGGCCCGCTCGTGGTCGGCGCCGTGGACGCCGCCACCGTTCACCCGCTCGGCAGGCTCGCCACGGGCGACGGCTGGACGCTGACGCTCGGCCGCGACCATGCGGCCGCCGGCACGATCGAGATCGTCCACGTCGCGACTGGCGGCGCGAGCCATCTGCCCGGACGGGTCGATCTCGCCGCCGACGCGCAGGCGAGCTTGGTCGAGACGTTCGTCGGCGATGGCTGGGCAAATCGCTTCACCCGTATCGCGCTGGCGCCCAGCGCCCGGCTGATGCGGTCGGTGCGGCTGCTGCAGTCCTCCGGCTTCACCTCGCTCCGTGACGAAGCGGAGCTCGCGGCGGGTGCCAGCCTCGTCACCATCGTCCTCGGCGCCGGCGGTGCCGGCACGCGCATCGATGCGGCGGTCGCACTGGCTGGGCCGGGTGCGTTCGCCGACGTCGGCGGAGCGCTGCTGTGTCGCGGCGAACAGCGTCACGACGCGGCCGTCGTGGTCCGCCACGCCGCAGCGCAGGGCATGAGCCGCCAGCTCTGGCGTGCCGTCGCCGACGACAACGCCGCCGCCAGCATCGCCGCCCGCGTCGAGGTCGCCCGCGATGCGCAGCAGACCGACGGCGAACAGTCGCTGCGCGGCCTCCTCCTCAAGCGCGCCGCGACGATCAACCTTAAACCCGAGCTCGAGATCTTCGCCGACGACGTGAAATGCGCGCACGGTGCCACGGTCGGAGAGCTGTCGCGCGACGCGCTCTTCTATCTCGGCAGCCGCGGCGTGCCGCCGGGCGAGGCGCGCGCGCTCCTGACCCGCGCCTTCGTTGCCGACGCGCTCGGCCGGATCGGCGACGAGACGGTGCGCGACGCCTGCCACGCCGCCGCCCAGGCCTGGCTGGGGAGCGCCGCATGAGCACCATCCTCGACACCCGCCCGCTCGATCTCGTCACCGATTTTCCGGCGATCCCCGCGGGCTGGGCCTATCTCGACACCGCCGCCACCGCACAGAAGCCGACGGCGGTGATCGACGCGATCGCGCGGGCCTATGGCGAGACCTATGCGACGGTCCATCGCGGCGTCTACCAGCGCTCCGCCGACATGACCTTCGCCTATGAGGCGGCGCGCGCACGGATCGCCCGCTTCCTCAACGCCGGCTCGCCGGACGAGATCCTGTTCCTGCGCGGCGCCACCGAGGCGATCAACCTCGTCGCCCAGAGCTGGGGCGTCGCCCATTTCCAGCCCGGCGACCGCATCCTCCTCTCCACGCTCGAGCATCATTCGAACATCGTGCCGTGGCAGCTCATCCGCGACCGAACCGGCATCGAGATCGATGTCGCGCCGCTCACGCGCGACGGCAGGATCGATCTGGACGCGGCCGAATCGATGCTGACCGAACGACATCGGCTGGTCGCCTTCGCCCACGTCTCGAACGTGCTCGGCTCGGTGCTCGACGCGCGGCGCGCGGCCGACATGGCGCATCGGGTCGGCGCGAAGCTGCTGCTCGACGGCTGCCAGGCGGTGCCGCGCCTCCCGGTCGACGTCGCGGCGCTGGACTGCGACTTCTACGCCTTCTCCGGCCACAAGCTCTACGGCCCGACCGGCATCGGCGTGCTCTGGGCGCGGCCCGAGATCCTCGATGCCATGCCGCCGTGGCAGGGCGGCGGCGCGATGATCGACCGCGTCAGCTTCGAGCGCACCACCTTCGCGCCGCCGCCGGCCCGGTTCGAGGCGGGGACCCCGCATATCGTCGGTGCGCTCGGCCTGCATGCCGCGATCGACTATGTCGACGCGATCGGGCTGGATGCGATCCATGCGCACGAAACCGCGCTGGTCGGCGCAGCCCGCGCGGCGCTCGCCGGCGTCAACAGCGTCACCCTGTTCGGGCCGGACGATTCGGCCGGCATCGTCAGCTTCGCGGTCGAAGGGGTGCATCCCCACGACGTCGGCACCATATTGGACGAGGAGCAGGTCGCGATCCGCGCCGGACATCATTGCGCCCAGCCGCTGATGGAGGCGCTGGGCGTGGCGGCGACCGCGCGGGCGAGCTTCGGCGTCTACAATGGCGCGGGTGACGTCGCGGCGCTGGTGCGGGGCATCGAACGGGTAACGAGGATCTTCGGATGAACGAGCCGCAGAAATTCGCTGTCGAGGAAGTCGCCTCCGCGCCGCCGCCGCCGGAACGGCCGCGGGTGGAACGCGAGCCCGATTATCTCGACGGCTTCCTCGGGCAGAAGCCCGCGGCGGTTTCGGCTGGGGAGCCGGGCGGCGAGATCTACGAGGGCGTCATCGCCACGCTCAAGGAGATCTACGATCCCGAAATCCCGGTGAACATCTACGATCTCGGCCTGATCTACGGCGTCGACGTGACCGCCGATGGCCATGTCGTGGTGACGATGACGCTGACGACGCCGCATTGCCCGGTCGCCGAATCGATGCCGGGCGAGATCGAGATGCAGGTCGGCGCGGTGCCGGGCGTCGGCGTCGCCGAAGTCAATCTCGTCTGGGATCCGCCATGGGACCCGCAGAAGATGTCCGACGAGGCCAAGCTCGAACTGGGGATGCTGTGATGGCGACAACGACCCGCTCCCGTCCGGCGGCACTGAACCTGACCCCCTCGGCCGAGGCGCGGATTGCCGGCCTGATGGCACGCGCGCCCGATGGCGCGGTCGGGGTCAAGCTGTCGACGCCGCGACGCGGCTGCTCCGGCCTCGCTTATTCGGTCGATTATGTGACCAGTCCCGATCCGATGGACGAGAAGATCGTCACCGCCGGCGGCGACTTCTATGTCGACGCCGGATCGATCCTCTACCTGATCGGATCGACGATGAACTGGGTGGAGGACGATTTCACCGCCGGCTTCGTCTTCGACAATCCGAACGCCAAGGGCGCCTGCGGCTGCGGCGAGAGCTTCACCGTCTGAACGCTCAGAACGCCAGCGCGTAGCGGATCGCCATGCCGACATCGTCGGGTGCGGCGGCATAGTTGCCGGGATCGCTCCGTAAGTAGAGATTGGCGTCGACCCAGCCCCGCCCCGCCGGACGGCCGTAGGCCAGCTCCATGTCCCGCTCGCGGCCTTGCGGAGCGAGATCGAGCTGCCGTGCCGCATAGCCCACGACGCCGCTGGCATAATCGTAGGACACGGGCAGGTTGAGCCGGAAACCGCCCGACGCGACCCGAAGCGGCTGGGCGATGCGGAAGCCGACGCGGTCGCCGCGCGCGAGCACCCCCGTCTTCGCTGCGTCCAGTGCATAGGCGTCGCTGGCCAGACGGCCATCGCCGAGCGCCACCGTGCCGCCATCCGCCCGCGTCCAGCCCTGTCGCCAGCGCGCGCCGAGCTGCCAGCCGCCGCCGGGTTCGAGCCGCGCGCCGAGGTCGAGCAGCCGGGTCG
>CAXTTP010000280.1:0-3884 GCA_964247195.1 uncultured Sphingomonadaceae bacterium | reverse complement strand
AGCTGGTGGACGTCGGTCTTGAGCGCCTTCAGCCGCTCCTTGTGGGTGACGCCGAAGCGCTGCTCCTCGTCGACGATGACGAGCCCGAGCCGCTTGAACTCGACCGATTTGGCGAGGATCGCGTGGGTGCCGACGACGATGTCGATCGAGCCGTCCGTCAGCTTCTCGCGCACCGTCTTGGCCTCGGCGGCGGGGACGAGGCGGGAGAGGCGGCCGATCTCCATCGGAAAGCCGGCGAACCGCTCCTTGAAGTTGGCGTAGTGCTGGCGCGCGAGCAGGGTGGTGGGCACGACTACCGCGACCTGCATGCCGGCCATCGCCGCGACGAAGGCAGCACGCAGCGCCACCTCGGTCTTGCCGAAGCCGACGTCGCCGCACACCAGCCGGTCCATCGGCGTGCCGGAGCCGAGATCGCCGAGGACGTCGCCGATCGCCCGGTCCTGATCGTCGGTTTCCTGATAGGGGAAGCGATCGACGAACGCGGGATAGCCGCCGGCGTCGGGCTCGGCGACCTGGCCGGGGCGGAGCGCGCGCGCGGCGGCGGTCGCGATCAGCTCGCCGGCGATCTCGCGGATTCGCTCCTTCATCCGCGCCTTGCGCGCCTGCCAGGCGACGCCGCCCAGCTTGTCGAGCGCGACGCCCTCGTTCTCGGCGCCGTAGCGCGACAGGATGTCGATATTCTCGACCGGCACGTAGAGCTTGTCGCCGCCGAGATAGCTCAGCATCACGCAGTCATGCGGCGAGGTGCCGACCGGAATCGAGGTCAGCCCCTCGTAGCGGCCGATGCCGTGGTCGGCATGGACGACGAGGTCGCCGGGGGTGAGCGCGGCGAGCTCGGCGAGGAAGGCGTCGGCGGACTTCTTGCGCCGGGCGCGGCGGACGAGGCGGTCACCGAGCATGTCCTGCTCGGTGAGCACGGCGACATCGGGCGAGGTGAAGCCATGGTCGAGCGGCACGACCGCGAGCGCGGCGCCGCCGCCGCCGGCCAGTCCCAGCGCCTCCTGCCAGCTCTCGGCGAAGGGCGCACGGTCTAGGCCATGGTCGTTGAGCAGCCCGGCGAAGCGTTCGCGCGCGCCCACCGAGTAGCTCGCCAGCACGACCTTCTTGCCCGTCCGACCGAGCGCTTCGACATGCTCGACGACGGCGTCGTAGATGTTGACGCCCTGTGTGCGCTCGGGCGTGAAGTCGCGCGGCGCGTCGACCGCGAAGTCGAGCACGATCGCGCTCTCGGGCTCGCGGAACGGCGTGACGAGATGGATCGGCCGGTCGGCGATCTGCGCCTGCCATTCGTTCGCGTCGAGATAGAGGGTGGCGGGCTCGATCGGCCGGTAGCTGCCCGGATCGGACGACATCGCGCGGACGCGGTTCTGGTGATAGTCGGCGATCGCCTCGAAGCGTGCGTCGGCCGAGCCCGCGTCGCCGGGATCGCGCAGCAGCACGTCGTCGGGCCCGAGATGGTCGAACAGGGTCGCCAGCCGGTCCTCGAACAGGGGCAGCCAATGCTCCATGCCGGCGAGCCTGCGTCCGTCCGAGATCGCCTGGTAGAGCGGATCGCCGGTGGCGGTCGCGCCGAACCGTTCCCGGTAGCGGGCGCGGAAGCGCTTGATGCTCTCCTCGTCGAGCAGCGCCTCCGAGGCGGGCAGCAGGGTGAAGCCGTCGAGGCGGCCGATGGTGCGCTGGTCGGCGGGATCGAACTGGCGGACGCTCTCGATCTCGTCGCCGAAGAAGTCGAGGCGGAGCGCCTGTGCCTCGCCGGCCGGGAACAGGTCGACCAGCCCGCCGCGCACCGCGAACTCGCCCGAATCCGCCACCGACTCGGTGCGGACATAGCCGTTCGCCTGGAGCAGCGCGGCGAGCCGGTCGCGATCGATGCGCTCGCCCGGCGCGAGCCGGGCGACGAGCTGGCGGATGCGGAACGGCGTCAGCGTCCGCTGGGTGACGGCGTTGACGGTGGTGACGAGCAGCTGCGGCCGGGTGCGCTTGCGCTGGAGCGCGTGCAGCGTCGCCAGTCGCTCGGACGTCGCCCGCAGCGACGGCGAGGCGCGGTCGTAGGGCAGGCAGTCCCACGCCGGGAACTGCAGCAATTCCAGCTCGGGGGCGAAGTAGCCGGCGGCATCCGCAACGCCGCGCATCGCCGCCTCGTCGGGTGCGACGAAGATAGCGCGGCCGCCCGCAGCGCGGGCGAGATCGGCGAGCAGCCACGGCAGGAAGCCGGCCGGCGCGCCGGCGAGCGTCAGCGGCGTATCGGCCTTGAGGATGCGCAGGAGATCGGTCAACGCGCCACCGCGATATAATCGAGCCGACGCAGCGCCTGCATCATCGCGCCCTCGTAGCGCGGCGGCGGCGGGGCGGTGCCGATCGCCCAGGCCATGATCTCGACGTCCTCTTCCTCAAGCAACGCTTCCAGCCAGTCGAGCCCGGCCGGGTCGCAGCCGGCGGCATGCGCGTCGCAGAAGCCGCCGACCAGCAGATCGGCCTCCTTGGTGCCGCGATGCCAGGCGCGGAACGACAGGCGCTTGAGGCGGGTATCGCGATCCATGCGTCTCCAAACGGGAATGGCCGGCGGGCGCTGGCAGCACGCGTCGGGCTCGGGCTATAGTCGGCCGCATCTAGTCATGCGGCCCGACATTCTCAATCCGCTGTTCGCCGAGATCGAGGCGCTAAAGGGCGTCGGCAGCGCGCTCGCCAAGCCGCTCGGCCGGCTCGGGCTGGCGCGCGTCGTCGACCTGCTGTTCCACCTGCCGGTCGGCTGGATCGATCGCAGGACGGTGGAGCTGCTCGACGAGGGCGATGCCGGCCGGATCGTGACGGTGCCGCTTACGCCCGTCGACTACCGCCAGGCCGGTGCGCGCGGGCCGTTCCGCGTCCAGGCCGCCGACGCGGCGGGCAACGTCGTGAGCCTCGTCTATTTCGGCGGCAACCCCGGCTGGGCGCGCAAGCTGCTGCCGCTGGGCGAGCGGCGGATCGTCTCGGGCAAGCTCGAACGCTACGGCCAGGAATTGCAGATCGTCCACCCGGACCACGTCCTCGCGCCGGGCGAGGCGGTCGACCTGCCGGAGCGCGAGCCGGTCTACCGCCTGTCTGAGGGGCTGGCGAACAAGCGGATGGGCGCTCTCGCGGCGCAGGCGATCGCGCGCGCGCCGGACCTGCCCGAGTGGATCGAGCCGGGCCTGCTGGCACGCGAGGGCTGGCCGGGCTGGCGCGCGGCGGTCGAACGGGTGCATGCCGACCCGGCCGACGCGGCGGCGCGCACGCGGCTCGCTTATGACGAGATCTTCGCCAACCAGCTCGCATTGATGCTGATCCGCGCCTCTTCCCGTCGCCGCCGCGGGGTGCCGCTCGCCGGCGACGGGCGGCTGCGCGACCGGCTGAACCTGCCCTACGCGCTGACCGGCGCGCAGGCCCGCGCCATCGCCGAGATCGAGGGCGATCTCGTCCAGCCGACGCCGATGACCCGGCTTCTTCAAGGCGACGTCGGTTCGGGCAAGACGCTGGTGGCCTTGTTCGCGCTGCTGATCGCGGTCGAGGCGGAGATGCAGGGGGCGCTGCTGGCGCCGACCGAAATCCTCGCCCGCCAGCATTATGACAGCCTGTCGCAGCAGCTTGGCCCGACCGGCGTGACGATCGCCATCCTCACCGGGCGCGAGAAGGGCAGGGTCCGCGATTCGACGCTGATGGGGCTTGCCGACGGCTCGATCGACCTGCTCGTAGGCACGCATGCGATCTTCCAGGAGGCGGTCGGCTATCGCCGGCTCGGGCTGGTGGTGGTCGACGAGCAGCATCGCTTCGGCGTCGCCCAGCGGCTGATGCTCGCCGACAAGGCGGAACGCCCGCCGCACCTGCTGGCGATGACGGCGACGCCGATCCCGCGCACGCTGACCCTC
>CAXTTP010000279.1:0-3892 GCA_964247195.1 uncultured Sphingomonadaceae bacterium | reverse complement strand
GCGGCACGTGACCGCGCGAGACGAGCACGAGCATCGCCGCCGCATTCGCCTCGACCGCGTCCGCGAGCTGATGTGCCGCGGCCAGCCCCTCCTCGAACGCGCCGCGGGCGTCGATCAGCGCGACGCTCGCGCCGCTCGCCACGAAGCGCCGCTCGGCCGCCTCGACCCGGCGGGCGGCGATCGCCTTCCAGCCGGCGCGCTCCGCTGCGCCCGCGAGTTCGTCGCGGTGGCGGAATGAGAGCAGGAAGATGGGCGGCGGCCCGCCGGCGGGATCGTCAGCCATGATCGCGATGCTTAGAGGAGGAACCTGCCGATGGGAATCGCGCCGTGTGATGCCGGTCCGCGCCGCCGGGACACGGGCTGCCCTTGCCGCCGGCGTCCGTCCACCCTAGCTGTGCAGCTATGGCTGCGGAGAGCATGGCAAATCCCCTCGTCGACGGTTTTGGCCGGCGCATCAGCTATGTGCGCATGTCCGTGACGGACCGCTGCGACCTGCGTTGCCGCTACTGCATGTCCGAGTCGATGACGTTCCTGCCGCGATCGGAGGTGCTGACGCTGGAGGAGATCGCGACGCTCGCCGATGCGTTCGTCGCGCGCGGTGTCCGCAAGATCCGACTGACCGGCGGCGAGCCGCTGATCCGTCGCGGCGTGCCCGAACTCGCCCGCATGATCGGCCGCCACCTCGCCACCGGCGCGCTCGACGAACTGACCCTGACGACCAACGGCACCCAGCTCGCCAAACAGGCGCCGATGTTGGTTGATGCCGGCGTGCGCCGCGTCAACGTGAGCCTCGACAGCCGCGATCCGGATCGCTTCCGCCACATCACCCGCTGGGGCGACGTCGCGGTGGTGCTCGACGGCATCGCCGCGGCGAGGGCGGCGGGGCTGCGCGTCAAGATCAACATGGTCGCGCTGCGCGGCCTCAACGAGGACGAGATCGTGCCGATGCTGCGATGGTGCGGCGCGGAGGGGCATGATCTGACTCTGATCGAGACGATGCCGCTGGGCGCCGTCGACGAGGATCGGACCGACCGCTACCTGCCGCTCGACGAGGTGCGCGCCGATCTCGAACGCCGCTTCACGCTGACGCCGATCGCCGATCGCACCGGCGGGCCGGCACGCTACCATCGCGTCGAGGAGCTCGGTGCCCGGATCGGCCTGATAACGCCGCTCACCCAGAATTTCTGCGAGGGCTGCAACCGGGTGCGCGTCACCGCGTCGGGCCGCCTCTACATGTGCCTCGGCCATGACGACCGCGTCGACCTCAAGCGGGCGCTGCGCGAGGGCGGCCCGGCGGCGCTCGACGCGCTGCTCGACGAGGCGATGGCGCTCAAGCCGCGCGCTCATTCCTTCCGCATCGATCGGCAGGGCGCCGCTCCCGCACTGGAACGGCACATGAGCGTCACCGGCGGATGAGCACGGATCGGCGGATCGCGCTGATCACCTCGCCTACCGAAGTCGCCGAGGAGGCCGCGGCAACGTTGCGCAGCCGTTACGAGTGGAGCCCGATCGAGCAGGCCGACCTGGTCGTCGCGCTAGGCGGGGACGGTTTCCTGCTCCAGACGCTGCACGCGATGCTCGCGCGGCGCCGGATCCTGCCGGTGTTCGGCATGAACCTCGGCACCATCGGCTTCCTGATGAACGAATGGAGCGCCGACCTGCTCGAGAACCGCATCCTGCGCGCAAAGACTTTCTCGGTCTTCCCGCTGCGCATGGAGGCGGTGACGGTCGAGGGCGAGACGATCGAGAGCCCGGCGATCAACGAGGTGTCGCTGCTGCGCGAAACGCGGCAGACGGCGCGGCTCGAGGTGATCGTCAACAACCGCGTCGTGATCCCGGACCTCGTCTGCGACGGCGTGCTGGTGGCGACGCCGGCCGGGTCGACCGCGTACAACCTCTCCGCGCAGGGACCGATCCTGCCGCTCGATTCGGCAATGCTGGCGCTGACCCCGATCAGCCCGTTCCGGCCGAGGCGGTGGCGCGGCGCGATCCTGCCGGAACGCACCCGCATCTCGTTTCGCGTGCTGGATCCCGAGAAGCGCCCGGTGAGCGCGGTAGCCGACCAGGCCGAGGTACGCGACGTCGCCACGGTCACCGTCACCCTCGATCGCTCGACACCGCTGACCCTGCTGTTCGATCCCGAGCATGCGCTGGACGACCGCATCACCATGGAGCAGTTCGCAATCTGAGCAGCGGCTTGCAACCTGCGCGAAGCCGCTGCTATAGGCGCGCCTCGCTTCGAGAAGAGGCTGATCCCCGGTAGCTCAGCGGTAGAGCGTTCGACTGTTAATCGAATGGTCGCCTGTTCGAATCAGGCCCGGGGAGCCATCTCGGAACGAACCCGCGAACCTCCTTCGCCATCGTTCCCGCTTCCGGCCCTGACGGGTCAGCGCCCCGCCTGGCGTCGGGTGCTCGATGCACTTGCTCACACATAGCGCGGGATTGGGCCGAGCTGGGGGGTCTGGTCGGGCAACTCGACCATCACGTCGTCGACGAAACACCAGCCCCAACCTTCCGGCGGGTCATAGCCCTCGATTATCGGATGACGGGTTGCATGGAAGTGCGCGGTCGCGTGCCGGTGGGGTGAGTCGTCGCAGCAGCCGACATGGCCGCAGCTTCGGCACAGGCGCAGGTAGACCCAGCGGCTGCCCATCGCCAGGCGTTCCTCGCAGCCGCGCGCGCTCGGCGTGACCTGGGCGATCGTCACCATATGGCCGCAACCTTGGGACATCAGCCATCCTCCCCCGCCGCTTCGGCAAGCGCGACATGGATTTGCGCGACGACCGCGGCGCCTTCGCCGACCGCCGCTGCGACCCGCTTGGTGGAACCCGCGCGGACATCGCCGATCGCGAACACGCCGGCAAGGCTGGTCTCGAGCGGCAGCGCCGATGCGCCGGTCACGATGAACCCCTTGTCGTCGGTGTCGACGCAGCCCTGCAGCCAGCCAGTATTGGGATCCGCGCCGATGAACAGAAACAGGTGGCGCAGCGGCCACCGGCTGGTGCTGCCGTTGCTCCGGTGACGGAAGATCGCGGCGCTCAGCCCATCGGTCTGGTCACCCTCCAGCCCGGCGATCTCGGTTCCGACGTGGATCGTCACGTTGGGCAGCGCCGTGATCCGGTCGACCAGATAGCGCGACATGGTCGCCGCGAGCTCTCGCCGCACGATCAGGTGCAGGTGCTTCACGCGCGGCGCGAGGAACACGACTGCCTGTCCCGCCGAATTACCGCCGCCGACCAGCGCCACCTCCTCGCCGGCGCACAGCTTGGCCTCGATCGGGGACGCCCAGTAGGAGATGCCCGCGCCCTCGAACGTCGCGAGATTGGGGATGTCGGGACGGCGGTAGCGCGCGCCCGATGCGACGATGACCGTGCGGGACCGCAGCTTGCGGTGCTCCGAAAGCTCGAGGGTGAGTGGGCCGGGCGACGGTGACGGCTGTCCGCATTCGAGCTGCGTCGCGGTAAGCGGGATCGCCACCTCGGCGCCGAACTTCAGCGCCTGGTTGAATGCGCGGCCGGCGAGCGCCTGGCCCGAGATGCCCGTCGGGAACCCGAGGTAATTCTCGATTCGGCTCGACGCGCCCGCCTGACCGCCGAACGCGCGCTCGTCGAGCACGATAACCGAGAGGCCTTCGGACGCGGCATAGACGGCGGCGGCGAGCCCCGCCGGCCCGGCGCCGACGATCGCCACGTCGTAGACCGCGTTCGGATCGAGCTCCGGCGTCATGCCCAGGCAGGCGGCGAGTTCGGCTTCGCTCGGCTTCTTCAGGATGACGCCGTTGGGGCACACGACCAGCGGCAGCTCGTCCGGCAACACCCCCGTCCGCTCCACCAGCGCGTGACCTTCTTCGTCGGCCGCCGCGTCGAGCACGAGGTTGGGATAGCCGCTACGG
>CAXTTP010000278.1:0-3901 GCA_964247195.1 uncultured Sphingomonadaceae bacterium | reverse complement strand
TCTTAATTTCCGCGATCTCGGTGGGCTTCCCGCCGTTGACGGCCGACGCATACGCGCCGGCCTGCTCGATCGCTCGGAGGGCCCGGCCAGCTTCCTCGCCGATCACCGCCGCGAACTGGCGGAGATCGGCTTTCGCCTCGTCTGCGATCTGCGTGCCGATGTCGAGCGGTCGGTCGCGCCGAACGATTGGGCGGGCGACGCGCGGCTGCTCAACCTCGACATCACCAACGATCTCAGGACCGAGACAAACGAGGGGTGGGGGGCGCTGCGCAACGATCCGAGCGTAGAGGGCGCGGTACGAGCGATGACGCTCAATTATGCCGCGATGCCCGGTGCGATCCTGCCGCACCTGGCGCCGCTGGTCGATGCGCTCGCGGCGGGCGAGACGCCCGCGCTGATCCACTGCACCGCCGGCAAGGACCGCACCGGCGTTCTGATCGCGCTGCTGTTGCGCGCGCTCGGCGTCGCGGCGGACGTGATCGAGGGGGATTATGGCCGCTCGGACATATTCGCGAAGAATATCCGCCTCGGCGGATCGATCGTCGACGCCTTCGAGAAAAGCTTCGGCTTCGTGCCGAGCGACGCGACGATCGATGCGATGATCGGGGTCGATCCTGCGTTCCTGCATGCCGCGCTCGCGGCGATCGATACGGAATGGGGCTCGATCGAGCAGTATTTCGCCGCGGCCGGCCTCGACGAAGCGGCAATTACGCGCTTCCGGGAGGCGATGCTCACCGACGACACGGCGGAAGCTGCGGCGTGACGGTGAAGGCAGGCGCCGGCGGGCCAGTGATGCTGATGCGCCGCCCCGCCGATCCCGCCGCCGATCCGCTTCCCGCGGTTGAAATCACCCGCCGCACCGACCGTGAGACGGTCGGGATGCTCCCTGCCTGAAGGAACCAAGATGACGGACGCAAGCCAAACCGACGACGCTTGGAACACCGGCCTCGACTGGGTCGACAAGGTCTATGGCGCGGGATCGCGCGCGATGATGGCGGGGATGGACGAAACCCCGTTCGTCAGCGAGACGGTGCGCAATCTGTTCGGCAAGATCTGGTCGACGCCGGGGCTCTCCGTGCGCGACAAGCGCCTGCTGGTGATCGGAGCGAGCACGATGCTCGGTCGCGCCGACCTGCTCGCGATCCAGATCGCGGGTGCGATCGTCAATGGCGAACTCGACGATCAGCAGCTCGACGAGCTGCCGCAACTGATGATGTTCTATGCAGGCGCGGGCAACACC
This sequence comes from uncultured Sphingomonadaceae bacterium, assembly GCA_964247195.1. Taxonomy (GTDB): domain Bacteria; phylum Pseudomonadota; class Alphaproteobacteria; order Sphingomonadales; family Sphingomonadaceae; genus JAQGLK01. The sequence goes on along the minus strand of CAXTTP010000278.1, from coordinate 2,661 downwards.
ACCGCGCTCTATCAGGGCATCCTGCAGGCGAAAGCCAAGGCGAAGGATATGAAGCCGGCCGGCTGAGGTTCAGGCCCGCAGGGGCAGGTCCATCATCTGCCGGAGCGTTCCGCCGGGATATTCGCGGCGGAACAGCCCGCGCCGCTGCAACTCGGGCACGACCAGCGCGACGAAATTCTCGAGCTGCCCCGGCATCACCGCCGGCAGCACGAGGAAGCCGTCGCAGGCGCCGCTGGTGAACCATTCCTCCATCTGATCGGCGACCTCGCGGGGGCCGCCCTTGAAGATCGGATGGCCGAAGGTCGGCACGAAGCGCTCATAGACCTCGCGGATCGTCGGAGCCTCGGTCTCGACCATCGCGTTGACGATGGTGCGCATCGCGCTCACCCCGCCGACCTCGGCGGGCAGGAGCGGCATGGGCGCATCCGGATCATTCCCGGTCAGGTCGCAATAGAGCAGCTTCGACAGATGCGAGAGGCCCAGCGCCGGCGCGATCAGCCGGTTGAGCCGGTCGAACAGCGCGTCGGCGTCCGCCGCGTCGCGGCCGAGATAGAGCGCCATGCCCGGGATCAGGCGGATCTCCTCGCGCGACCGGCCATGGGCTTCGGCGCGGTCGCGTATGTCGCTGGCGTAGGCGACCGCCGCTTCCTTGGTCGGTGTCATCGCAAACAGGCAATCCGCCGCGCGCGCCGCGAGATCGCGGCCGTGCTCGGACTGCCCGGCATGGAAGATCAGCGGCCGTTCCTGCGGGGAGCGCGCGACGTTGAGCGGCCCCTGCACCGCGAAATGCGCGCCGCGATGACCGAGCGGCCGGACCTTGTCCGCATCGATAAACCGGCCGCTGGCGCGATCCTGCGGAAAGGCGTCGGGCTCCCACCCGTTCCACAGGCCGAACACGACGTCGACGAACTCGCTGGCCCGCGCGTATCGATCGGCCTTGGCAAGGTGCTCGCTGCGGCTGAAGTTGCGGGCGTCTCCGTCGAACGACGACGTGACGACGTTCCAGCCCGCCCGGCCGCCGCTGATATGATCGAGCGAGGCGAAGCGGCGCGCGACCCACCATGGCTCGTCGAAGCTCGTCGTCGCCGTCGCGACCAGCCCGATATGGCGCGTCGCCGGCGCGAGCGAGGCGAGCAGCGTGAGCGGCTCGAACCCCGCCGGCCGTGCGGCGGGCGCCATCGCCTCGAACAGTGCGCGATCGTCCATATCGCGCACGGCGTTGCCATCGGCGAGAAAGAGGAGATCGAACAATCCGCGCTCGGCGATCCGCGCGCACTCGGCGATCTGCTCCCAGTTCATCACCGTGCCGGTCCAGGCATCGGGATGCCGCCAACCGCCGAGATGCGTTCCCGTCGATCCCAGTGCCGCGGCCAGATGCATCTGGCGCGGCAGGCGACCGCTCACCGGCCGATGGGGTAGAAGATCGACTTCTCGTGCTGGTATTCGCGGAGCCAGTCGGGGCCATATTCGCGGCCGATGCCCGATCTCTTGTATCCGCCGATCGGGGCATAGGCCATGCGCCCGGTGCCGCCGTTCAGCGCCACGCTGCCGGTCCGCAGCCGCAGCGCCATCGCGTATCCCTTGGCGGCATCGGCGGTCTCGATACCGCCGTTGAGGCCAAAGCGCGAGTCGTTGGCGATGCGGATCGCCTCCTCGTCGTCGTCGAAGCCGATGATCGCGCCGACAGGTCCGAACACTTCCTCCTGGGCGATGGTCATGCTGTTGTCGACATCGTCGAACAGGGTGATCTCGGTGAAGTAGCCCTTGTCCAGCCCGGCCGGCCGGCCGCCGCCGTGGACCAGCTTGGCGCCCTCGTCGCGGCCGCCCTGGATCAACGCCTCGACCTTGCCGCGCTGCGATTCGCGGATCAGCGGCCCCATCATCACGCTCGGATCGGCCGGGTCACCGATCTTCCAGTGCGCCGCGACCGCCTTCGCCGTCTCGACGAACTGGCGGCGGAGGCTGTTGTGCACCAGCAGCCGCGTGAGCAACGCGCAACCCTGGCCGCAATTCACGCTCAGGATCGCCACCGCCATCGTCGCCGCGCGCTGCACGTCGGCGTCGTGCCGCACGATCAGCGCGGATTTCCCGCCGAGCTCCAGATGGACCCGCTTCAGCGTCGGCGCGGCCTGCGCCATGATCGCGGCGCCTACCCCCTCGGAGCCGGTGAAGGTGACGAGGTCGACGCGCGGATCGGTCGTCATCGGCAAGCCGACCGGAGCGCCGCCGTTGACGATGTTGAGCACGCCCTTGGGCAGGCCGATCTCCTCGGCCACCTCGCCGAACAGCAGGGCGGAAAAGGGCGTGAACGGCGAGGGCTTGAGCACCAGCGTATTGCCCGCGAGCAGCGCCGGCACGATCTTCGACAGGTTGAGCAGGAAGGGAAAATTATATCCCGTAATCCCCGCGACCACGCCGACCGGCTCGCGCACGACGGTCGTTCCGCCGATCGTCGCTGCTCCGTTCGGGTCCATCATGTTCGGCGTGGTGGTCAGCGGCAGGCGCACGCTGTCGTCGCGCGTCGAATGTTCGATCGCGGAGATCAGATGGCCGAGCGGCGCATCGACCTGCATTGCATTGGTGATACCCTGCGCGCAGCCGACCTCGGCGACGATCAGGTCGACGATCCGGCTCCGCCGCGCGACCAGCGCGGCGTGCATC
>CAXTTP010000277.1:0-3903 GCA_964247195.1 uncultured Sphingomonadaceae bacterium | reverse complement strand
GACATCACGCCATCTCCTCGGCAGCCTTAACTCCCATTAAGCGCAAACCGTTACGAATGATTTGCCCTAACGAGTCAGCCAATGCGAGTCGGGCCGCCGTGGTTTCAGTCTGGTTAACCATCAAAAATCTTCTCGCGGGATCGTCGTTGCCGCGATTCCACAGCGCGTGGAACGCCGCCGCCAAATCGGCGAGGTAGAAGGCGATGCGGTGCGGCTCCCGAGTCGCCGCCGCCTGCTCGATGATCCGCGGATATTGGGCGGAGAGCTTGACCAACCCGAGCTCCTCCGCGTCGAGCAGCGCCAGGTCGGGCGCGCCCAAAGCGACGCCCGCCTCGGCCAGCCGCCGGTGCAGCGAGCGGACCCGGGCATGGGCGTATTGGACGTAGAAGACCGGATTGTCCTTCGATGCCTCGACGACCTTGGCGAAATCGAAGTCCATCTGCGCGTCCGCCTTGCGGGTGAGCATGGTGAAGCGGACGACGTCCTTCCCCACCTCCTCGACCACGTCGGCGAGCGTCACGAACGAACCCGAGCGCTTCGACATCTTGACCGGCTCGCCGCCGCGCAGCAGCCGCACCATCTGAACGAGCTTCACGTCGAACGGCACGCTGCCATGGGTCAGCGCCTTCACCGCCGCCTGGATGCGCTTGACCGTGCCGGAATGGTCGGCGCCCCAGATGTCGATCAGCAGATCGGAGCGTGACGCCTTGTCGGCATGGTAGGCGAGATCGTTGCCGAAATAGGTGAGCTGCCCGTTCGAACGGCGTACCGGCCGGTCGCTGTCGTCGCCGAATCGGGTGGCGCGGAACAGGTCCATCTCGACCGGCTCCCAGTCGTCCGGCACCTCGCCCTTGGGCGCACCGAGCACGCCGCGGTAGACCAGCCCCTCGCCTGCAAGCCGGTCGATCGCCGCGTCGACCTTGCCGCTGCGCTGCATCTCGGCCTCGGACGAGAAGACGTCGTGGTGGATGCCGAGCAGCGCGAGGTCGGCGCGGATCATGTCCATCATCGCCGCGACGGCGCGGGTGCGGAAAAGGTCGAGCCATTCGCCGTCGGGCGCGGCGGCATAGCGGTCGCCGAACTCGGCAGCGAGCGCGGCGCCGACCGGCACCAGATAGTCGCCCGGGTAGAAGCCGTCGGGGATCGTCCCGGTATCCTCGCCGAGCGCCTCGCGGTAGCGCAGGTGGACCGAGCGGGCGAGCGTCTCGACCTGACTGCCGGCATCGTTGATGTAATATTCGCGCGTCACTGCGTAGCCGGCATGTTCCAGCAGGCTGGCGAGCGCGTCGCCTACCACCGCGCCGCGGCAATGGCCCATGTGCATCGGCCCGGTTGGGTTGGCCGAGACATATTCGACGTTGACGCGGGCGCCGGCACCGAGGTCCGACCGGCCGTATTCGTCGCCGGCGGCGAGGATTCCGGCAAGCTCGTCGCGCCATGCGGCGTCGGTCAGGCGGACGTTGATGAAGCCGGGGCCGGCGATCTCGGTCGACGCCACCTCGGGCAGCTCGGCAAGGCGCGGCGCGATCAGCCCGGCGAGCGCACGCGGGTTGGTCGCGGCGGGCTTCGCCAGCACCATCGCCGCGTTGGTGGCGAGATCGCCATGCGCCGGATCGCGCGGCGGCTCGACCGCGACGTTCCGGCGATCGAGGCCGGCCGGCAACGCGCCTTCGGCTTCGAGGCTGTCGAGAATCGCGCCGATTTGCACGGCGAAGCGGGAATAGAGCGTCACGGGGTTCGTCCGCCTGGCAGCTTGAAAGGCGGCGCTCTAGCGGAGATCGGCCCGCGGCACCAAGCCTTGCCTCACAGGCCCTCGGGCATATCCACCGGCCCCACCGCCTCGCGGTAGCGGGCGACGGCGTAGCGGTCGGTCATGCCGGCGATGAAATCGGCGATGTGGCGGGTCCGCCACGGCTCCGCGGCGGGGAGCCGCGCCTGCCAGCCGGGCGGCAGCAGCGCCGGATCGGCGGCATAGGCGGCGGCCAGCCCGGCGACGATCCTGTGCGCCTGCGCGGCGACGGCGATCTGCAGCGGGTGGTGATAGAGCCGGTCGTACATGAACCGCTTCAGCACCCGCTCCTGCGCGGCCATCGCCGGCGAGAAGCCGACCAGCGATCGGCCGGCGGCGCGCACGCCATCGACCGACGCCACGCCGGCCACGGCGATCCGGGCGCGCGTCTCGGCGAGGACGTCGGCGACCATCCGGCCGATCTGCTCGCGGATCAGCTCCGGGCGCAGCCGCGCCGGCGCTACATCGGGAAAGCGCGCGAGCACCGCCGCCCAACTCGCGGCGACCAGCGGCACCTCGAGCAGTGCGTCCAGGTCGAGCAGGCCGGCGCGCAGGCCATCATCGATGTCGTGGTTGTCGTAGGCGATGTCGTCGGCGACCGCCGCGAGCTGCGCCTCGAGCGAGGGCCAGCTCGGCAGGTCGAGCGGCAGCTCGGCGTCGACCTCGGCCAGCGCCCAGCCCGGGTGCTCTACCGGGCCGTTATGCTTGGCCAGTCCCTCGAGCATCTCCCATGAAAGGTTGAGCCCGTCCCAGCGCGGATAGGACATTTCCAGCCGGGTGAGCGCGCGCAAGGTGTGGCCGTTATGGTCGAAGCCCCCGACCCCGGAGCACGCCTCCTTCAGCGCATCCTCGCCGGAATGGCCGAACGGCGGGTGGCCGATATCGTGGGCGAGGCAGAGCGCCTCGGTGAGATCCTCGTTCAGGCCGAGAGCGCGCGCCATCGTCCGGCCGATCTGCGCGACCTCTAGGCTGTGCGTCAGGCGCACCCGGAAATGATCGCCGTCGGGTGCGACGAACACCTGCGTCTTGTGACGCAGCCGGCGGAAGGAGATCGAATGGACGATCCGGTCGCGGTCGCGCTGGAAGGCGTCGCGCTCGATCGGCGCGATCCCTGCGGGTTCGGTATGGAGGCGGCCGCGGCTCGCCGCCGGGTCGCACGCATAAGGGGCGCGGCGGCTCATCGTGGTCGCCATGCGCGCGGCCTACCTGCAAGTCGAGCCCGCAGGCCGGCCGAAGCGGTTGCGAGCGGCACGGGATCAAGCAGAGGCCGGGAAGGCGCGGCCACAAGGAGCCTAATCGCCGTCGAGCTTTTCGACCTTGGCGCCCGCACGGCTGGTGAACTGGATGCCGCGCATCCCCGCCTTGCCGAGCGAATTGACGAAGCCCTGCGCCTCGTCGTCGCTCTTGAACGGGCCGACCAGCAGGCGGTTCGATTGCTTCCACGGCGCGGTCCAGGTCGGCCGCCCGTCGAGCAGCTTCGGCGCCCTGGCCTTGGTCTTTTCCCAGGCGCGGCCGAGATCGGCCTTGTTGGCGCCGCTCGCGACCTGCACCCAATAGCGTTCGCCGCCGGCCTTCTCCGCTGCCTTGTCCTTCTCCGCTGCCTTGTCCTTGCCCGCAGGCTTGTTCTTGTCCGCAGACTTGTCCTTCTCCGTCGATTTCTCGTGCGGCTCGTCCTTCCTGGATGCCGTCTTTCCGCTATCCTTCTTGTCCTTTTTCGAGGGCTTGTCCTCGTCTTCCGAGGCACGCATCGCGTCGCCGGCGTTCGCCTTGACCTTGGCCGCCGGCTTGGTTGAGCCGTCGTCGTCTACCGAGCCGGTCTTCTTCTTCGCGCCGGGCTTAGCCGGCGGGGATTGCGCCGCAGCAAGCTTTTCCTTGCTGCCGTTAATCCGCACCGGGCGAACCTCCGCAGGCTCGGGCCTGTCCGCCGCAGCGACCGCCTTGGCCTTGACGGGGATGGCAGGCTGCGCGGCCTTCGTGTCGCTATGGGGTGGCGGGAGCGGCACGGGCTCGGCCGCCGCCAGCTGCACCGGCGCGACCTGCACGGGGGGCGGCACGGGCGCCGCGAGCGCGGGGCCGAACCGGGTCTCGACGATCGGGGCACCACCATCTAAACC
>CAXTTP010000276.1:3207-3923 GCA_964247195.1 uncultured Sphingomonadaceae bacterium | reverse complement strand
CTCGCTCCCGCGCAGCCGCTCGCCCCGGGCGCTGCGCGCGCGGTGAGCAGCCGCGAGGTCGAGCGGTTGCCGGCGGACTGGCTGACCGGTGCCAGCAGGATCTGCGCCGCCGGCGCGCTGATCCCGGCATGCGCCAGCGCCGCCTGCTGGCGCGCCTCGTCGAGAATCAGCGACAGGTCGCCGCGCTGATCCTGGAGCACGCCGGCCGGACCGGTGAGGCGCGGCCGGCCGAGCGGATCGGCGAGCACCGCCACGATCTTGGTCGTCTCGTCGCGGAGCAGCGCGCCGGTCTGGGACGCAGGGTCGCCCTGCGGCGCGACGATCCACAGGTCGGGCAGCGCGTCGGCGCCGAGCCGGGCCGAGAGACTGTGATGCGCCTGGGTCAGCAGCGCGCGGCCAGCGGTGTCCGTTATCACCGCGACGGTGGGATGGGTCGCCTGCTGGTCCATCCGCGCGCCGACGCTGCCGAACACCATCGCGAACAGGATCGGGAAGAGCGGCCCGATCAGGAAGAACACGAAGGTCCGGCTCCAGACGCTGGCGACATAATCGCGACGTGCGATGACGAGCGCGGCGCGGACCAGTTCGTTCATGCCAGCGGCTCCTTGGGCGTGTCCATGTCGGCGGCGGCGGCGGCGCCGGCGATCGCCACGAATGCGTCGTGCAGGCCGGGCCGCTCGATCGACAGCGTCTCGATGCCGGCGCCGCCCTCGATC
>CAXTTP010000276.1:0-3197 GCA_964247195.1 uncultured Sphingomonadaceae bacterium | reverse complement strand
ATCAGCGCCTTGAGCAGCGGCTCGACGCCGCGGTCCGGCAGCTCGAACGTCCAGGCGCCGCCAGCGAGCTTCGCTTCCGGCGGCAGCGCGGCGCGCCAGCCGCCCTCGACCGCGCGAGTGACGAGGCGGACGCGGGGCCGCAGCCGGCTGCGCGCCTCCTCGACCCCGCCCTCGAAGCGGACGCGGCCGCCGGCGATGATCGCGATCCGCTCGCACAGCCGTTCGGCATGGGCGATGACATGGGTCGAGAACAATATCGTCACGCCGTCCGCCGCCTTGGTCCGGATCAGCGCCTCCAGCCGCCCCTGGTTGAGCGCGTCGAGCCCGGAGAAGGGCTCGTCGAGCACGATCAGTCGCGGCGAATGGACCAGCGTGCCGAGCAGCTGCACGGTCTGCGCCATGCCCTTGGAAAGCGTGCGGATGGTCCGATCGACGACCTCGCCCAGGCCGTGCGCCTCGAGCAGCTCGGTCGCGCGCACGCGCCCCTGCTTCAGCGGCAGGCCGCGCAGCGCGCCCATGAAGGCGATCGCGTCGCGCGCCTTCATCGACGGATAGAGGCCGCGCTCCTCGGGCAGATAGCCGACCTGCTTGGCCATCTTCAGCGGGGTCGGGCTGCCGAGCAGCGTGCGGGTGCCATGGTCGGGATCGATGATGCCGAGCAGCATCCGCAAGGTCGTCGTCTTGCCGGCACCGTTGGGGCCGAGAACGCCGTAGATCGATCCCGCGGGCACGGCGAGATCGATCCCGTCGACGGCGCGGGTGGCACCGAAGTCCTTGACCATGCCCTGGGCTTCGATCGCGTAATCGCTCACCTGCGCAAACTCCGTGGCAATGCTTTCGCGCATGGCTGCCCTACCCTAACTACGCATCGTGGCAACGACATCGCACGACAGTCTCAACAACGGCTTTACGGCCCGGCTGGAAGCAACGGCGCGCGCGCTGGGTTTCGTCGCTTTCGGGATCGCGCGCGCGGATGCGGCGCCGGAGACCGCCGCGCGCCTCGCCGAGTGGCTGGCGACCGGCGCGCATGGCGACATGCTGTGGATGGAGGAGCGCGCCGAGCAGCGCGGCAGCCCGGCGGCCTTGTGGCCGGAGGTGAAGTCGGTGGTGATGCTCGGCATGAGCTACGCGCCGGCCGAGGATCCGCTGCGGCTGGCGGATGAGCCCGCCATCGGCCGGATCTCGGTCTATGCGCAGGGTGCGGACTATCATGATGTCGTCAAGAAGGCGCTGAAGGCGCTCGCCCGCTGGATCGTCGCCGAGGCGGACGCCGGCGTGAAGGTGTTCGTGGACACCGCGCCGGTCATGGAGAAGCCGCTTGCCGCCGCCGCCGGGCTCGGCTGGCAGGGCAAGCATTCCAACCTGGTCAGCGGCGAGCATGGCAGCTGGCTGCTGCTCGGCGCGATCATGACGACGCTCGATCTCGCCGGCGGCGATCCCCATCCGCTGCGCTGCGGATCGTGCGAGGCGTGCCTCGCCGCCTGCCCGACCGACGCATTCACGGCCCCGTTCCGGCTCGATGCGCGGCGCTGCATCTCCTATCTGACGATCGAGCATAAGGGCCCGATCCCGATCGAGTTCCGCGCAGCGATCGGCAACCGCATCTATGGCTGCGACGATTGCCTGGCGGTCTGCCCGTGGAACAAGTTCGCCGCCGCCGCGCAGGCGAACCGCGCCTTCGCCGCGCGTGCCGAGCTCGCCGCGCCGGTGCTTGGCGACCTGCTCGGGCTGGACGATGCGGCCTTCCGGCAGGTCTTCGCCGGCTCGCCGGTCAAGCGCATCGGCCGCGACCGGATGGTGCGCAATGCGCTTGTCGCGGCGGGCAACGGCGGCGATCCCGCGCTCGGCGCGGCGGTGAAGTCTTTGCTGGACGATCCGGCAGCGGTGGTGCGCGGGGCCGCGGCGTGGGCGTTGCGGCGGATCGATCCGCCGGCGTTCGCGCGCGAACGGCCGGCGCGGCTGGCGGCGGAGGCCGATCCGGCGGTGCGCGGCGAGTGGCTGGCGGCGGCCTGAGCGTGGATCGTTACAATTCGGACGGGAAGGCCCGTCCTGTTGCGGCGTGTGGCGGCGCTGGCTAGGCGGCTCGGCGATGGCTTCGGCGCCCTACCAGTCTTGGCGGGATCGGGATCGCGGGTCGCTCGGCCGGCGGGCGACGGCGTTCGTTGTCGCCCTCATCGTCCACCTGCTGCTGCTCCTGATGCTGTTCTGGCTGGCGCCAACACAGCAGCTGCAAAAGATGGCGGCCTCCGGCGGAACCAAGATCTTCTCGCTGCTCCCCGACGCCGAACGGGAAGAGGGCGCGAAGCCGGCGGCGAAGACCAGCAACGCGCCGGCGAAGAGCACGGCCCGCGTCGCGCCGAAGAAGCCGCCCCCGCCGCCGGTACTCCCCAAGACGCCGCTGCCGCCGCTCAACATCGTCCCGCTCACCAGCCATGATTTCGCCGCCGGCGACATCGCCGCCTTGCCGCGGCACCAGGCCGAGAGCGCATCGGCGGCGGCGCCTGCGTCGTCCGCCGGCGCCGGCAGCATCGGCGCGGGCCGGGACAGCGCATCGAGCGGGCGGAAGGGGCCGGGCGGCGAGACCCTCTACAACGCCGAATGGTATCGCAAGCCGACCGACGCGGAGCTCGCCTTCTACCTGCCGAAGAACAAGCCGAGCATCGGCTGGGGGCTGATCGCCTGCCGGACGATCGAGAACTTTCAGGTCGACGATTGCAGCGAGCTCGACGAATCGCCGCCGGGCTCCGGCCTGGCGCGGGCGGTGCGGCAGGCGGCGTGGCAGTTCCGCGTGCGCCCGCCCCGCATCGGCGGCCGCCCCCAGGTCGGCGAGTGGGTGAGCATCCGCATCGAATATGGCGAGGCCGGTGCGAGATGAGCGCCGGGCGCCGGCCGGTCGGTCAGCGCGCTTCCCGCCGCCGGCTGAGCGCAGCGATGCAGGACGCGCGGTCGAAATCGCCGCCGCTCGGCAGGCGGGCGTCGATCCAGGTGACGATGGGCTCGCGGCCGGCGAACTTGGCGTAGAGATAGGCGTCGAGCACGCAGGCCGAGCTCGCGAACTGCAGCTTGCGCGCGCCCTGGTCGCGGACATCCTGGTCGGGATCGCCGAACAGCTCGACGAGCGCGCGCGCGTCGCGGCCCATCACCCGGTCGAGACCGGCGCCGGTCGTGGCCGGGGCGGGCGGCGGCGCGTGGCGCAC
>CAXTTP010000275.1:0-3943 GCA_964247195.1 uncultured Sphingomonadaceae bacterium | reverse complement strand
ATGTGATCCTGGGCGAGTGCTGCGGCGAGGCCGGCACGGGCGAGCTTGCCGATCGCGCCGGCCAGCGGCAGCGCGAGCGCGATCACCGGCAGCACGAGATGGCGCGGCCCGCCGAGGCCGGCGACCGGCAGCCAGCCCGCCCACAGGCCGAAGACGAGCACCAGCGCCGGGCCGGTGACGAAGCTCGGCAGTGCCGTCAGCAGCGTGCAGCCGAGCATGAGCGCCCGGTCGATCCGGGTGCCGGCATGCGCGGCGGCGAACAGGCCGGTGGCCAGCCCGATCGCGAGCGCCACGACGAGAGCAAGGCCGCCGAGCAGCAGCGACACCGGCAGGCCATGCGCGACGAGATCGGTGACGGTGAAGTCGCGATAGACGAGCGACGGTCCGAAATCGCCATGCGCCAGCCGCCCGAGATAGCGGCCGAGCTGGACCGGCAGCGGCCGGTCGAGCCCATAGGCCCGTTCGAGCGCGGCGTGCGTGGTCGCATCGAGCGCGCGCTCGCCGTCGAACGGGCCGCCGGGCGCGAGCCGCATCAGCACGAACGAGAGCAGGATCACCGCCGCCAGCGTCGGCAGCGCGGTCAGCAGGCGGCGGCGGAGCAGATCGCCCATCAGGCCCGGGCCGCCGCCCGCCGCAGGCTTATTGCGGTGCGGTGGCGGGAGCGGGCGGCGCGGCGCCGGCCGCTTGCGGCGTCGAGACGGTCGCATCCTGGCCGGAGCCGCTGGGCGCGGCAATGATGTCGCGGGTCACCGATCCCTTGTCGACGACTGTCGTGTTCGGATCGCCGGCCTGCGAGCGGACCCCGGCGGGCGCATTGTTGGCGCCGGCCTGGCCGATCACCGCCTTCTCGGCGGCGCTGCGCGGGGCGCTGCCGCCGAACATGGCCTGCAGCGCCTGGGTGCTCGAGTCCGCCTCCTGCGGGCGCGGCTCGCCGGGCCGCGGCGGGGTCAGCGCGAAATCGGGCGGGATGACGAGCGGCGCCGATCGCGACACCGCGAACTCGTCGGGCCGGGCATGGCCGAACACGCCCGCGCTCTTGTTGCGCGCGCAACCCGCTGCGGTGAAGGCGGTGGCGAGAACCGCCGCCGCCAGAACAAACTTACGCATGCACATCCTCCGCAGGGTCGCGCCCCTCGCGCGTCATCAGCGCGCGCAGGACGAGGAGCAGGACGCCGATGGTAATGGCCGCATCGGCGACATTGAAGACCAAAAACGGATGCCACCGGCCGAAATGCAGATCGGCATAGTCGACGACATGACCGAAGCGCACGCGATCGAGGATGTTGCCCAGCGCGCCGCCCAGCACCATGCCGAGCGAAATCGCGTCCGCCCGCTGGCGCTCGCGCCACAGCCAGGCGGTGACGCCGACCGCGATCACGCCGGTGAGGCCGACGAGCAGCCAGCGGCCGAGCGGCCCGTCGGCGGTCAGGAAGCCCATCGAGACGCCGTAATTCTCGACCCATTTGAGGTCGAAGATCGGCAGGAACTCGATCATCCCGCGCTCGTGCAGCGCCAGCGGATAGGTGACCACCCATTTGGCGAGCTGATCGGCGAGGAAGACGAGGCCGGCGGCGATGAAGCCGGCTAGCCGCCAGGTCCGGCCGTAGCGGCGGTGGTCAGTCATGGACGACGGCCTCGCAGCGGTCACAGAGCGCACCATCGTCATTTACCTCGGGCAGATGCCGCCAGCAGCGGCCGCATTTCTCGAAACCGGTCTTGAGCGCCTCGACCGCGATGTCGTCGGCGCTCAGAGCGGCGATCTCGCCAAGCTCGACGGAGGCGTCGCGGCTGCCGGAGACCGGGCAGACCTTCGCGACGATCGCCACCTCGGCGAAGCCGACCGATTCGAGCAAAGCGAGGTCGGCGGGATCGTAGCAGGCGATCGTCACCTCCGCCTCGAGGCTGGAGCCGATGAACTTGTCACGGCGGAGCGGCTCGATCGCGGCGGTCACCCGGCCGCGGATCGTGCGCAGCCGCTGCCATCTCACCCACAGCGCCTCGTCGGCCCAGGCCGGGTCGATCGCCGGCCAGGTCTCGAGGTGGATCGATCCGCGTTCCGGATGGCGCGTGCCCCAGGCCTCCTCGGCGGTGAAGCACAGGATCGGCGCCGCCCACCGCACCAGCGCCTCGAACAGGATATCGAGCACGGTGCGATAGGCGCGGCGTTTCGGATCGTCCGGCCCATCGCAATAGAGGCTGTCCTTGCGGACGTCGAAGAAGAAGGCGGAAAGGTCGTTGTTGGCGAACGCGGTGAGCGCGGTCACGTAACGGGTGAACTCGAACGCCGCGGTCGCCGAGCGCAGCTCCTCGTCGAGCGCGGCCAGCAGGTGGAGGACGTAGCGTTCCAGCTCCGGCATCTCGGCGGCGGGCACGCGCTCGCTCTCGTCGAACCCGTCGAGCGCGCCGAGCAGGTAGCGGAACGTGTTGCGGAGCTTGCGATAGGCGTCCGACGTTCCGGAGAGAATTTCCCGGCCGATCCGGACGTCTTCGAAATAGATCGTCGAGGCGACCCACAGGCGCAGGATGTCGGCGCCGCTCTCCTCGATGATCTTGAGCGGATCGACGACGTTGCCGACCGACTTGGACATCTTGCGGCCCTGCCCATCGAGCGCGAAGCCGTGCGTCAGTACCGCGTCGTAGGGCGCGCGGCCGCGGGTGCCGCAGCTCTCCAGCAGCGACGACTGGAACCAGCCGCGATGCTGGTCCGATCCCTCGACATAGAGGCTCGCGCGGACGTCCGCGCCGTACCGCTGCTCGATGACGAAGGCGTGGGTCGAGCCGCTGTCGAACCAGACGTCGAGGATGTCGACGACCGGCTCATAGTCGTCGGCGCGATACGCATCGCCGAGCAGCGCCTGATGGTCGGCGTCGAACCAAGCGTCCGCCCCGCCCTGCCGGAAGGCCGCGACGATGCGGGCGTTGACGGCCGGGTCGCGCAGATAGTCGCCGCTCGTGCGGTCAACATAGAGCGTGATCGGCACGCCCCAGGCACGCTGCCGGCTGATCACCCAGTCCGGCCGGCCCTCGACCATCGCGTGGATGCGGTTGCGGGCGCGCTCCGGCACCCAGCGGGTGCGCGCGATCGCGTCGAGCGCGGTCTCGCGCAGCGTCGCGCCATTGCCCTTGGCCTCGACATCGACATCGATCTCGCCCGGGGCCGGAGGAAGCGGCCCGTCTCCGATCGGGCGGTCCATCGGGATGAACCATTGCGGCGTCGCCCGGAAGATCAGCTTGGCCTTTGAGCGCCAGCTGTGGGGATAACTGTGGCGGAAGTCCGCGCTCGCCGCGAGCAGCGCGCCCGTCTCGCGCAGGTCGGCGCAGATCGGGCCGTCGGGCGCGTTGAACTTCGCGTTGATGACGGAGCCCTGGCCGCCGAGCCAGCCCCAGTCGTCCCGGTAGCGGCCGTCGCCCTCGATCGCGAACACCGGATCGATGCCGCTGGCCCTAGCCAGCAGGAAATCGTCCTCGCCATGATCCGGCGCCATGTGGACCAGGCCGGTGCCGGCGTCGGTCGTGACGAAGTCGCCGGCGAGCAGCGGGCGCGGCGCGGCGAAGAAGCCGCCGAGTTCGTGCATCGGATGGCGAACGAAGGTGCCGGCGAGATCGGCGCCGCGGATCGACTTCAGCGGCGTCACCGTGCCCGGCCGGTCGCCGATCTTGATCACCACCGGATGGCCGATGCGGGTGCCGACCGAATCGAGCAGCTCGTGCGCGATCAGCAGGGTGCGCGGGCCTTCGGTGAACTCGTCGAAGCGGGCGAGGATATATTCGACGTCGGGGCCATAGGCGATCGCTTGGTTGACCGGGATCGTCCACGGCGTCGTCGTCCAGATCACCGCATGCGCGCCGACCAGCTCCGCGATCGGGCTGTCGACGATCTCGAAGGCGACGTCGATCTGGGTCGAGACGATGTCCTCATATTCGACCTCGGCCTCGGCCAGCG
>CAXTTP010000274.1:0-3994 GCA_964247195.1 uncultured Sphingomonadaceae bacterium | reverse complement strand
TCCCGCTCGCGGGCGAGCCCCGCCCCGTCCCGTCCCCACGCGAACCAGCCGGCAACGATGCCGGCGACCAGCGCGACGAAGATGAGCAGGATGGCGAAGCCGGCGGTCATGGGCGCATCCCGTGGAACAGACAGGGAACTTGTGCGGCGTATTGGCGCATTTGGCAAGCGCCGATATGGTGAGCCGCCTTAGCGGCGGCCCTTGTGGCGGATGTTCGCCGGCCGGCCGCGCCGGCCCATCGGCGGACGGGCGGTGCGATCGCGGCGGACCGGCAGATGGCTCGCGCCCTCGCCGAGCTCGAAGCGCAGCGCGCCGCTGATCGGGTTGGCCTCGACCAGCCGCAGCGGCAGCTGCTGGCCGCGGACGTAGCGCTCGCCGCTCGTCTCGCCCACCAGCGCCTGCGCCGCCTCGTCGTAGCGGAAGCGCTCGGCACCCAGCGTCGAGACCGGCACCAGCCCGTCGCCCCCCAGGCCCTCCACCGTCGCGAAGAAGCCGAAGCTCTGGACGCCGGTGATCCGCGTGTCGAGCAGCTCGCCGACGCGGGTCGAGAGGAAGGCGGCGACATAGCGATCGATGGTCTCGCGCTCGGCCTCCATCGCGCGCCGCTCATATTGGCTGATCGATTCGCCGATCCGCTCCATCTGCTCGGCCTCGCCGTCGGTCAGTCCGCCGTCGCCGAGCGCGTAGGCGCGGACCAGCGAGCGATGGACGAGGAGATCGGCATAGCGGCGGATCGGCGAGGTGAAGTGGGCGTAGCTCGCCAGCGCGAGGCCGAAATGGCCCTCGTTGCGGGGACCATAATAGGCCTGGGTCTGGGTGCGCAGCACCTGCTCCATGATCATCGGCCGGTCGTCGCTCTCGCCGATCCGTTCGAGGATGCGGTTGAAGGTGGCGGGGCGGACCACCTGGCCCAGCGCGAACTCGACGCCGAAGGTGGCGAGATAGTCCTTGAGCGCGACCAGCTTCTCGCGGCCCGGCGGCTCGTGGTCGCGGTACATGACCGGTGCCTTCCTGGCTTCCAGCGCGCGCGCCGCGGCGACGTTGGCGGCGATCATGTAATCCTCGATGAGGCGGTGCGCGTCGAGCCGCTCGCGCGGGGCGACCGAGAGGATGCGGCCCTTCTCGTCGAGCATCACGCGCCGCTCGGGCAGATCGAGGTCGAGCGGCTCGCGCTTGTCGCGGGCCTTCGCCAAAGCCGCCCAGCAATCCCAGAGCGGCCGCAGGACAGCGACGATCTCGCCGGTGCCGCCGTCGACCGCCGCCTGCGCGGCCTCATAGGCGATGTTGGCGGCGATGCGGACGGTGGCACGGCTGAAGCGGAACGCCTTCAGCGCACCGTCGGCGGAGATCGTCAGGTGGCAGGCGAGCGCGGCGCGGTCGGCACCTTCCTTGAGCGAGCAGATGTCGGCGCTGAGCGTCTCCGGCAGCATCGGCACGACGCGGTCGGGGAAATAGACGCTGTTGCCACGCCGCCGCGCTTCGCGGTCGATCAGGCTGCCGGGCCGGACGTAAAAGCTGACGTCGGCGATCGCGACGATCGCGCGGAAGCCGCCGGGGTTGGCCGGGTCGTCGTCGGGGGCGGCCCAGACGGCGTCATCATGGTCGCGCGCGTCGGCGGGATCGATGGCGACGATCGAGAGGTGGCGCAGATCCTCGCGGCCGGGTCCGAGATCGCGCTTCGCGCTCTTCTCCGCTTCGGCGAGCAGCTCCTCCGAGAAGCTGTCGGGAATGCCGTGCTTGTGGATCGCGATCAGGCTGAAGCTGCGCGGCGCGAACGGATCGCCCAGCCGCTCGGCGACCCGCGCCGTCATCCGCGGCGGGCGGCCGCTCTTCTCGGCGAGGACGAGGTCGCCCGGCTCCGCCTCGCCCGCATCCGAGACCGGCCAGTCGCGCCGCTCGCGCTTGTCGACCGGCTTCAGCCACAGCCGGTCGCCTTCGCGGTGGAGCACGCCCAGCACCAGCTCCTCGCCCTTCGGCAGCTTCTTCATCGCGTGTGCGATCCAGCCTTGCCCGGCCTCCTCGGTGCGGGCGAGGATGCGGTCGCCGACGCCCAGCGCCGAGCGCCGGCCGCGCTCGACGACGCGCAGCCGCGGCGGCGGCATCCCCTCCGCCTGCCAGTTCTCCGGCACCGCGACGGGCTGGCTGCCGTCGATGTCGACGACGCGCAGCACCGTGACCTTCGGCACGCCGCCCATCTTGTGAAAGGCGCGGCCCGGCGCTGAGTCGATCAGCCCCTCGTCGGCCATGTCCTTCAGCAGCGCCTTCAGCGCCACCTTGTCGGCGCCATGGAGCGCGAAGGCGCGCGCGATCTCGCGCTTGCCGGCGGGGGTGTCGCTGGCGGCGATGAAATCGAGGATCTGCTGCCGGCTCGGCAGGCCGGCATGAACGGGGCGGTGCATCGCCCTGCGTTAGGGCAGCCGGGCGGTGCCGTCACGGCTTCCTTAACGCCGCAAATCGGTTAATTGGCCGAGGATGGAGAGACCGGACCTTCTCGTCGTCGGCGGCGGCATCAACGGCGCGGCGATCGCTCGCGACGCGGCGGGGCGCGGCGTCGCGACGCTGCTGGTCGAGCAGGGCGATCTCGCCCAGGGCACGTCGTCGGCCTCGACCAAGCTGATCCATGGCGGCCTGCGCTACCTGGAGCACAAGGACTTCCGGCTGGTGCGCGAGTCGCTCCGGGAGCGCGCGACGATGCTGCGATCGGCGCCCCACGTCGTCCGGCCGCTGCGCTTCATCCTGCCGCATGGCGAGGGCCTGCGGCCGTGGCGGACGGTGCGCGCCGGGCTGTTCCTCTACGACCTGTTCGCGATCGGCGGCGGGCTGCCGCGGTCGCGTGCGATCCGGATCGACGATCCCGACCTCGCCGAGGACGCGCCGGAGCGCGGCATCGCCTACTGGGATGCCTGGGTGGACGACTCGCGCCTCGTCGTCCTCAACGCGCTCGACGCCGCCGAGCGCCGCGCCACCATCCGCACCCGCGCCCGGCTGGTATCCGCGCGGCGGGACGACGGCCGCTGGCTGGCCGAGATCGTCGACGACACCGGCGCGACGGCGGCGGTGAGCGCGGGCGCGATCGTCAACGCCGCCGGTCCCTGGGTCGAGGAAGTGCTGCGCGGCCGCCTCCAGCGCGGCGGCGACACGCATGTGCGGCTGATCAAGGGCAGCCACATCATCGTGCCGCGCTTGTTCGCCGGCACGGACGCCTGGCTGCTCCAGCAGCCCGACCGGCGGATCGTCTTCGCGATCCCCTATGAGGAGGAGTTCACCCTCATCGGCACCACCGACGTGCCGTGGGAGGGGCCGCCCGGCACGGCGCGGATCGACGCCGACGAGATCGACTATCTGTGCGCGGCGGCGAACCGCTGCTTCCGCCGACAGCTCTCGTCGACCGACGTGCAATGGGCCTTTTCCGGCGTCCGCGCGCTGCACGACGACGGCGCCCAGCAAGCGAGCGAGGTGACGCGCGACTATGCGCTGCCGCTCGACGAGGACGGCGCACCCCTGCTCTCGGTGTTCGGCGGGAAGATCACCACCGCGCGTGCGCTCGCCGAGGAGGCGGTCGACCGGCTCGCCAAAGCGGGGCTTCGCTCCGGCAAGCCGTGGACGCGACAGGCGCGGCTGCCCGGCGGCGACATCGGCGGCTTCGATGGCGCGCTGAAGGCGGCGCGCCGGCGCTGGCCGTTCCTCGGCGAGCCGCAGCTTACCCGCCTCCTTCACGCTTATGGTAGCCGCCTCGAGCGATGGCTGGGTGCTGCGACCTCGGTCGACGATCTCGGCGCCTATTACGGCGCCGGTCTCACCGGCGCCGAGGTCGATTACCTGGTCGCGACGGAATGGGCGCGCACCGCAGAGGACATCCTGTGGCGGCGAACCAAGCTCGGCCTGCACGTCGAGCCGAAGCAGGCGGCGCGGCTGGCGGAATATCTCGCGGCGAAAGCCTGACGCCGGCACGACGGCGCGGGCCGGGTAGAGGCTCCCGGGGAGAGGATGATGC
>CAXTTP010000273.1:0-3998 GCA_964247195.1 uncultured Sphingomonadaceae bacterium | reverse complement strand
AGCCGGTCAGCCAGGCGAGCCGCTGCGCATAGGCGCCGACATACTCGCTCATATGCTCGTCGGTGAGCGGTACGACGAACCCGTCGAGGCGGCGGCGCGCGAGTTCCTCGCGCAGCGCCGCCAGCCGGTCTTGGTAGGTGGACATGGGATCAGCCTCGGAAAACGGATGCCGTCTCCATACCCCCCTTTGCCACCGCCGCGAAAGCCGGGAAGACAAGGGCTGGGCGGACGCGACCTGCCGGCCTACATCGCCCCGATGATCGATAATCCCCCCGTCGCCGCCGTCCGCCCGCACCGCTACAGTCGCCACGGCCAGGAGGTCGAGGATTCCTATGCCTGGCTGAAGGACGCCGGCTACCCGGACGTCACCGATCCCGACGTGCTCGATTATCTGAAGGCCGAGAATGCCTGGTTCGAGCAGGCGATGGCGCCGCATGCCGATCTAGTCGAGACGCTGTTCGCGGAGATGAAGGGGCGCCTCAAGGAGGACGATGCGAGCGTGCCGCAGCGGGACGGCGACTGGCTCTACTGGTGGGCGTTCCGGCCGGGCGGCCAGTATCGCGTCTGGCACCGCCGCCCGTTGGGCGGGGGACCCGACGAACTCGTCCTCGACGAACCCGCCGAGGCGGAAGGGAAGGAATATTTCCGCCTCCAGGCGCTCGCCGTCAGCCCGGACGGGCGGCTCGCGGCCTGGTCGTCCGACGCGAGCGGGGCGGAGCGCTTCACCCTGCGCATCCGCGACCTCGCGACGGGCCGGGACATCGAGACGGTGACTGCGATCGCCAACGGCGCGGTGGTCTGGAGCGCGGATTCGACGGCGCTGGCCTATACCGAGGTCAACGACAATTGGCGGACCTACCGCGCCCGCCTCCACCGCCTCGGCACCGATCCGGCGACCGACACGACGCTCTACGAGGAGACCGAGGACCAGGGCTTCAACGTCGGCCTGGGCCGCACCCAGGACCGGCAGTGGATCGTGGTCGCGACCGGCGACCACCAGACGAGCGAGGTCCGCCTCGTCCCCGTCGCGGACCCTGCCGCCGATCCGATCCTCGTCTCGCCGCGACGGGAGAAAAGGCAGTATTCGGTCGACGCCGCTCACGGCCGGCTGTGGATCCTGACCAACGACGAGCACGTCAACTTCCGCCTCGCCGAGGCCGATCCCGCGACGCCCGGCGAGTGGGCGACGGTGATCGCCGGGTCCGACCGGGTCTATCTGCGCGGTCATACGAGTTTCGCCCGGCATCTGGTGATCAGTGAGCGGGTCGACGGCCTCGATCAGATCCGGCTGCGCGGCTATGACGGCAGCGAGACGCGGGTGCCCTTTGCCGAGGCGAGCTACACCGCCGGGCTCGCCGCCAATCCGATGTTCGATCCGCCCGCCTACCGCCTCGCCTACAGCTCGATGGTCACGCCGGGGACGGTGTACGACTATGTGCCCGACTCCGCCGTGCTGACCGCACTCAAGGTGCAGGAGGTGCCGTCGGGCTACGACGCCACGCTGTACGAAACCGAACGCCTGATGGTCCCGTCACGCGACGGCAGCGCGATGATCCCGGTATCGGTGGTATATCGCAAGGGCTTCGCCAGGGACGGCGCCGGCAAGCTCTTTCTCTACGGCTACGGCGCCTACGGCATCGCCATCCCCCCCGGCTTCTCGACGGTGCGGCTCTCCTTGCTCGATCGCGGCTGGGCCTATGCGATCGCGCATGTCCGCGGCGGCGACGATCTCGGCTATGACTGGTACCTGCAAGGTAAGACGACGGCGCGCTGGAACACGTTCCGCGACTTTGTCGACGCCGCCAACGGCCTGATCGCTGCCGGGTTCACGAGCGCCGGCAGGATCGCCGTCAACGGCGGCTCGGCCGGCGGCGAGCTGATGGGCGTCGTCGCCAATACCGATCCGGGCCTGTGGGGCGCGGTCGTGGCCGACGTGCCGTTCGTCGACGTGCTGGCGACGATGCAGGACGAGAGCCTGCCGCTCACGCCCGGCGAATGGCCGGAATGGGGCAATCCGATCATCGATCCGGACGCCTTCGCGCTGATCCGCTCGTACAGCCCCTACGACAATGTCTCGGCCCAGGATTATCCGCCGATGCTGATCACCGGCGGCCTCAACGATCCGCGCGTGACCTATTGGGAGCCGGCGAAGTGGGCCGCCCGGCTGCGTGCGGCGAAGACCGACGCCAATCCGCTGCTCCTCAAGATCAACATGGGCGCGGGCCATGGCGGCAAGTCCGGCCGGTTCGATTCGCTCCGCGAGAACGCCGAGGCCTATGCCTTCGTGCTGACCCAGATCGCCTAGAGCCGCAGCGGCGCGCTGATCGCCTCGAGGATCGCCGTCAGCGCCCGCGGGTTCGAGCAGAAATCCATGTGCCGGCACGGCACCTCGATCTGTCGGTCGGATTCGCCGGGCAGGCCGCGCGCCGCTTCCGGGGCGACGATCCCGTCCCGCGCCGACCACAGCGCGAAGGTCGGCACCGGCGGCTTCACCGGCAGGTCGACGTCGATCGGCGGTGCTTCGATCTTGTGGCCGTTGACGAGCTCGTAGAGCCGCCAGGCGCGGTTGGCGTGGAGGTCGCCCGAAAACGGGCTGCCGAGCGTCACCACCCGCTCGACGAGGGTCGGCCGCAGCTTGGCCGCTTCCCGGGCATAGAGGCCGCCGAGGCTCCAGCCGACCAGCACTACCGGTCCGGTCGACGCCGCCTCTTCGATCCGTCCGAGCAGGCGATCGATGACCGGCTGGCGCACGCCCCAGTTGATGCCGCATCCCCAGCCTTCCGGACGGTAGCCGGCGACCGCCAGCGTCCGTCGCATCCGAAGCGTGAAGACGTCCCCGGCCAGGAAGCCGGGGATCACCACCACCGCCCGCCCATCGCCGCGATGCGCGGCGGCGACGCGCCGGCAGGCCCGGCCCCAGAACGGGCGGCGGAGCAGTGCGGGCAGTTCGGCGAAGAGGCGCGCAAGCGGCGGGGGACCATGCATCCGCGTCTAATCGCGCGGGGTCCCCTACCGTTCCGGCACGCCCCCGATCAGAAGTCGAACTGCAGGCGGGTAGCGAATGCGTCGCCCTTGGCGGTGGTGCCATAGGTGGCGACCGGCGCCAGCACCAATGGCGAATTGGTGCCCTTGAAGCGGATATAGTTGAAGATGAAGCGGGTGTTCGGGTTGAGATACCAGTTGAGCCCGCCGGTGTAGCTTGTCGCCTTGCGGGACAAGGGCGACAGGTCGTGATCGGTCAGGTCGAGCTGGTCGTAGCGCGCGGCGAGCTCGAACGCGCCCCAGTGGCCGGCCTTGGGGTTGAAGTCGTTAAACGGCTTGATCCGGTCGACGACGCCGTTCTTGAACACTCGCGATTCGCCGGTGAGGAAGAAGGTCGCGAAGCCGTAGAAGCCGTCGAAGTGCAGCGTCGGCACCGCATCGTAGCGATCGACGGTCAGCCGATTATACTCGCCCTGCGCCGAGAAGGGCCCGAACACGACCGCGCCCTCGCCGCCGACATAGGTCGCCGAGCGCACGCCGCGCGTCCGTGCGTCCGCCGCGCCGGTGGTGACCGGCGCAAGCGAAACCGACTCGATCAGGCCGCCGTCCACGCGCGTGTCGGGCCGGTCGCCGAGCGTCACCGAATTCGCGGCGATGTGGCTGGCATGATAGGCCGACGCACCGATATGGACGACACGGCCGGCATCGAGGATCGGGTCCCAGGTGACGCGGCCGTTGACGCTGTAGACCTCGTCCGGCGTCATCGGGTTGCGCTGCACGCCCTCGCCTGCGCCGAACAGGCCAACGGCGGCGTTGAGCTTGTCGGTCTGATAGGCGACCGAGAAGCCGACGCGCCGCTCCGCGCCGACTGCGCCGAACGCGTTGTTGGCCATGCCGCGCTCGAGGAAGGTGTTGAGCGCGTCGGTGGAGTTCGCCTCGAGGCCGTAGGGCGCCTTGTGCTGGCCGACCGTCAGCACCCATTTCGGCACGCCGACATACTGGATGTAGGCGTCGAG
>CAXTTP010000272.1:0-4000 GCA_964247195.1 uncultured Sphingomonadaceae bacterium | reverse complement strand
GCCGCAGATGGCTTCGTGGTGGTCGACGCCTTCTCGCGGATCGTGCGGCTCGGCGAAGGGCTCGCCGCCAGCGGCCGGCTGAGCGACGCTGCCATGGACCGGGCGGTGAGCGCGCTCGCGATCTGCGCCGATAAGCTCTGCCGCCGCCATGTCTCGATCGTGCGCTCGGTCGCGACGGAGGCGTGCCGCCGCGCCGACAACGGCCGCGACTTCGTCGATCGCGTCCATCGCGAGACCGGCATCGCGCTCGAGGTGATCAGCCCCGAACAGGAGGCGCGGCTCGCCGTGCTCGGCTGCCACGCGCTCCTCGAACCCGGCGAGGGGCCGGCGCTGATCTTCGACATCGGCGGCGGATCGACCGAACTGATCCTGATCGAGCAGCGCGACGCCGGCCCGCACGTGATCGACTGGTACAGCGCGCCTTGGGGCGTCGTCTCGCTCACCGAAAGCGAGCCGCACGACTTCGCCGGCCGGGACCAAAGATGCGCCGCTTATGCGCGGATGCGGGCGCGGGTGGCGGATGCCTTCCGGCCGTTCGCGCTGGTGCTGGAGCGGGTCGCCGGCGGTCCGCGGCGGCTGCTCGGCACCAGCGGGACGGTGACGACGCTCGCCAGCCTCCACCTCGAGCTGGCGAGCTATGACCGGCGCGCCGTCGACGGGCTGATCGTGCCGTCGTCATCAATGCGCGCGATCAGCACGCGGCTGTCGACGCTGTCGACGGCGGAACGCGCCGCGCTGCCCTGCATCGGCAGCGAGCGGGCCGATCTGGTGGTGGCGGGCTGCGCGATCCTCGACACCATCCTCGATCTCTGGCCGAGCGACCGGCTCGGCGTCGCCGACCGCGGCATCCGCGAAGGCATATTGCGCACGCTGATGGCGCGCGACGGGCATCGCTGGTGAGGCGGCGATGAGCCGGGGCGGCTCGGGCGGACGCCAGCGCGTGCGGACCGCGCGCGGCCGTACCCAGGCATCGACGCGCTGGCTTGAGCGCCAGCTCAACGATCCCTATGTCCGTCGTGCCAAGGCCGAGGGCTATCGCAGCCGCGCCGCCTACAAGCTGATCGAGCTCGACGAGCGCTTCGCGCTGCTCAAGGGCGTGTCGCGGGTGATCGACCTCGGCATCGCGCCGGGCGGCTGGGCGCAGGTCGTGCGCAAGGCCGCGCCAAAGGCGGTGGTGGTCGGCATCGACCTGCTGCCGGTCGACCCGATCGACGGGGTTACGATCCTGCAGATGGATTTCCTCGATCCCGACGCCTCCGAACGGCTCGTCGCCGCGCTCGGCGGTCACGCCGATCTCGTGCTGTCCGACATGGCGGCGAACACCGTCGGCCATCCGCAGACCGATCATCTGCGGACGATGGCGCTGGTCGAGACCGGCATGGCGTTTGCCGGCGACGTGCTGCGTCCGGGCGGCGCCTATGTCGCCAAGGTGCTCGCGGGCGGCGCCGACCATGCGCTGGTGGCGGGGCTCAAGCGGATGTTCGCGACCGTCAAGCACGCCAAGCCGCCGGCGAGCCGCAAGGATTCGAGCGAGTGGTACGTGATCGCGCAGGGCTTCAAGGGGCTGCCGGCAGAGGTCGGCGATCCGGCAGGCGGCGCTTCCGACGAGGACGGCAGCGATCGATAGGGTATTGCTCTTTGCGGCCCGAACCGGGCGGTTCTGCCTAGCTGCGCTTGGAGCGCGCCTCCGCGATCGCTTGCTTGAGCGCATCGTAGCCCACCGCACCCGAGAGCACCTTGTCCCCGACCACGAAGCTCGGCGTGCCGCTCAGGCCGAGCGTCTTGGCGAGCGCGAGGTTGCCGGCGATCTCGTTCTGGACGTCCGCCGCCTTGGCGTCGCGGCTGACGACGGCCTGATCGAGCCCGGTCGCGCGGCGGGCCGCGGCGATCTGCGCATCGCCGGGGCGGCCGGCGGCGTAGAGCGCGCGATGGAAGTCCAGGAAGCGGCCCTGCTTGGCCGCCGACAGGCTGACGCGCGCGGCGACCTCGCTCTCGGCGCTCAGGATCGGCAGCTCGCGATAGACGATGCGGAGCGACCGGTCGTCCTTCAGCAGCCGGTCTAGATCGGGCACGCTCGCGCGGCAGAAGCCGCAGGCATAATCGAAGAACTCGACGAGCGTCACGTCCGGCTTCTCGGCACCGGCCCAGGCGCCGGCGAACGGCGTCTCCAACTGCTTGCGGCTGGCGGACACCTGCTTGGCCGCCTGCTGCTCCTGCAGCCGCGTCATCGCCTCTGGGATGATCTCCGGATGCGCCAGGATATAGTCGCGGACGACCTGCTCCATCGCCGCGCGCGACGGATCGGCGGCGGCCGTCTTCAGCCCGATCCGCTCCGGCGCCGCGAACGCCACCGCCGAGGCGCCGATCACGAGCCCGATCAGCGCGGCGCCGATCTGGCCCATCCGGCTCCTGCCGTCGTTCATCGCCGCTTCCTCTGTTCCTGCACCGCCGTCCGCGAGACCATGGCGATATCCTGCGCGCGCAGCCAGTCCGGCGAGCCTTCGGGAATGCCGTGGAGCGCGATCTCGGCGCTGGTCAGCGCAAGCCGCGGATTGTCCTCCAGGCTGTAGCGCTCGGCGGTGGCGAGCGAGGCGCGCGGCTCGTCGCCCAGCTTCGCGTAGACGACGCCGAGATTATACCAGGCGAACGGGTTCTGGGTATCGCGCGCGACCGCGAGCTTCAGCACCTGCTGGGCTTCGGTCAGCTCCGCCGGATCCTCGCTGGCGACGAGCGCGTGGCCGAGCAGCGAGGCAATCAGGGGCGTGTTGCGCGAGTTGCGCACCGCTTCCCGGAGCGGCGCGATCGCCTCGCTGGGGTTGCCCGATTCGAGCAGGATCTGGCCCTTGAGCTCCAGGAAATAGGGGTCGTGCGGGGCGGCGGCGACAAGCTTGTCGATCTCCGCCACCGCCTTGTCGGCATAGCCCTTGCGGTGCCACGCATAGGCCCTGGCATAATGCGCCGGGATGCTCTGATCGCTTTCGGGAAACTTGTTGAACACCACTTCCGGCGTGTCGAGATAGCCGATCAGCTTGGCCTTGATGCGCAGGAAGCGTGCCTGCTTGGCCGGATCGACCGGCGCGTTCCACCACGGCGACTTGCTGAGATCGGCGGTCAGCGTCGCTTCGCGATCGGCGGTCATCGGGTGGCTCTGCGCGTAGGGATCGATCTGGGCATAGCTCGGCGAGAGGCGGTATTCCTGCTGCCGGAGCTTGCCGAAGAAGCTGACCATGCCCTTGCCCGAGAGATGTGCGTCGTTGAGGTGGCGCACCGCCGACGCATCGGCGCTGCCCTCGACGCCGCGGCTGTAGGCGAGATATTTGCCCTCCGCCGCCGACTGGCCGGCCATCATCGCCGCCATTCCCGCTTCGCCGGCGCCGGCGGCGATCGCGGCGGCGCCGATCAGCAGCGAGAGCAGGCTGATCCGGTTGGCGACCGCTACCGCCTGGCCGCTGCGCGAAATATCGCCCGCCTCGATATGGCCGAGCTCGTGCGCGATCACGCCTTCGAGCTCGTTGGCATTCTCCGCCGCCTCGATCGTGCCGGACTGCATGTAGATCATCTGGCCGCCGGCGACGAAGGCGTTGATCTCCGGATCGCCGATCAGGACCAGCTTGAGCGCCCCCGGCGACAGCCCGGCCGACTTGGCCATTGGCGCGGAAATGTCATCGAGGAAGGACTCCGTCTCCGCGTCGCGCAGCACCGACTGGGCCGCGACCGGCTGGTAGACGAGCAGGAGCGACAACAACGCGGCGAGCGGCGCACGGAAAGCTCCGGCGATCGCGGGGAGGCGGATCCGGGCCATCGCCGCTGCCTTGCACGATCGCGCATTAACGGCCGCTGAAACGGCGCGGCGCGCCGGCGCGGCATCCCGATCGCTCGGGGCCGGCCGGCGCATCCGGATCAGTTGCCGCAGGTGCGCTGCCACCACCCGCGCCGCGGCGGCTCGGACGGCGCGCCATCGGTCGGCTCGGCTTCGGCTGGCTCGCCGTCCGCGGCGGGC
>CAXTTP010000271.1:0-4006 GCA_964247195.1 uncultured Sphingomonadaceae bacterium | reverse complement strand
GCACGCCGGTATAGGGGTTGGAGAGCGCCTGGCCGGGCCCGTAGACGTTGAACAGGCGCAGGCACACGCCTTCCATGCCGTATGGCTTGGCCATGATCAGGGTCGTGCGTTCCTGCACATATTTGTTGAGCGCGTAGATCGAGGCGAGGTTCGGCCGCTTCCATTCCGGCGTCGCGACCGGCGCGAGCGGACGGCCCTGCGCGTCGGTCGGTTCCCAGTTGTTCTGCCCGTCGCGCAGCGTCAGCCGCTCCGCATCCTCAACGAGCGCGCCGTCCGCGTCCCGATAGAGCCCCTCACCGTAGATGCTCATCGACGACGCGGTGACGACCCGGCGGACGGGATTGTCGATCAGCTTCTCGAACAGCACCGCGGTGCCGACGTCGTTGACCGAGGTGTAGCGCTCGACCTCGTACATCGACTGGCCGACCCCGACCTCGGCGGCGAGATGGATGACGCTGTCCACGCCGTTTAGCGCCTTGGCGACGGCGTCGCCGTTGCGGATGTCGGCCCGGATAAGCTCCACCTCATCGGACAGGCCGGCGGGGCGTTCGGCGTCGCCGTGGACCTGTTCGATCAGGCTGTCGAGCACGCGCACGCTATGGCCGCGGGCCAGCAGTTCGTCGGCGACGAAGCGGCCGATAAAGCCGGCACCGCCCGTTATCAGGACCTTCTCCACTCCACCCCCTTCATCACCGCACCGCGAGAAGCGCGTGGCGGACGAGCGCCACGGCGCAGCTCAACGCCCACGATCTGACCATCTACGGAAAGCCGCGCGGCACTTGATCTAAGGAGCAAGGGCATCCAACGACCAGAACCGTCTCAGCTTCCTGAACCAACGCCAGAGTGCACCGCAACATCCCGACCATGCAACATCTACTTCTTGATGTTTGTTCCCAAGCCGGGATTTCGTCACGGCGGTTGACGAACGCGTCTCGCTTCTATGTAGGTAAGTCAACCTCTTGGGAGACGGTTGCCTTCATGTGCGTTTCAGCTCGGCTTTGACGACAAGCCTGTTCCTCGTGCGCCACGGCGCGCATGCCGATCTTGGCCGGGTGCTCACCGGTCGAGGTGGTGGCGTGTCGTTGACGGAGGCGGGACGGACGCAGGCGCGCGCTCTGGCCGACCGGCTGGCGCGCGAGCAGATCCGCGTCGTGCAGACCAGCCCGCGCGAGCGCGCGGTCGAAACCGCGACGATCATCGCCGACCGGCTCGGCGTCGCCGTCGAGACCGTGGACGCCCTCGACGAGATCGATTTCGGCGACTGGAGCGGACGGGGCTTCGACGCGCTCGACGGCGATCCGGCGTGGGCGCGGTGGAACGAGCGCCGTTCGACGACGCGTCCACCCGGCGGCGAGAGCATGGCGGCTGCGGTGTCGCGAGCGCGACGGCACATCGCCGGGCTCGCCGCGGTCCCCGGCGGCGCGGTGTGCGTCAGCCATTGCGACATCATCCGCGGCGTTCTCGCCGATGCGCTCGGCCTGCCGCTCGACAACCTGCTCCGCTTCGACATCGACACCGCTTCGCTGAGCGTGATGCTGGTTGGCGAGTGGGGCGCGCGCGTGGTCGGCATCAACGAGCGGGTCGTCGCATGAGCGAATCGGCCGAAGCTGGCGACCGCGTCGGCGATGCCGCGCTCCGCGCCCGCATCGACGCGCTCGGCCCATGGTTCCACAACATCAACCTCGGCGGCATCTGGACCGCTCCCGACCATTTCCTCGGCGACTATCCGGCGCGCAAGTTCGCCCGCTTCGCTGCGGCGCTGCCGGCGGATCTGAGCGGCCGGAGCGTGCTGGATATCGGCTGCAATGCCGGCTTCTACTCGCTCGAGATGAAACGGCGCGGCGCGGGTCGCGTGCTCGGCGTCGATTCGGACGAGCGCTATCTGGCGCAGGCCCGGCTTGCCGCCGACGCGCTGGGGTTCGCCGGTGTCGAGTTCGCCAACCTGTCGGTCTATGATGTCGGCGCGCTGGGCGAGCGGTTCGACGTCGTCATCTTCATGGGCGTGCTCTACCATCTGCGCCACCCGCTGCTCGCGCTCGACCTGATCCGGACGCATGTCGCCGGCGACATGCTGCTCTTCCAGTCGCTGACGCGCGGCGCGAAAGACGTCGCGGCGATCAAGCCGGACTATGATTTCAACGAGCCCGATGCCTTTGCCCAGCCGGGCTATCCTAAGCTCCATTTCATCGAGCGCGAATTCGCGCACGACTGGACCAACTGGTGGGTGCCGAATCGCGCCGCCAACGAGGCGATGCTGCGCGCGGCCGGCTTCGTCATTGAATCCGGACCGCACGACGAGGTCTATGTGTGCCGCACGGCGCCGCTGCCCTATGCCGATTGGGGTGCGGCCGGTGCGGTCTATCCGGCAAAGGGGAGTTCCGCATGATCGAGGCGGCGATGATCTGGAACGAGCCCAACAACAAGTCGCACTGGGATCCGGAGACCGATCCGGACTGGTCGCGCTTCGCCGATCTCGTCGCGCGAGCGGGCAGGGCGATCGCCGACGTCAATCCGGCGGTGACGCGGGCCCTGGGCGGCATGTCGCCGATCGACCCGCACTTCGTCCGCACGCTCGAGCGCCATGGCGGCCTCGACGAGATCGACGTTATCGCCGTCCACGGTTTCCCGCTCGACTGGAACCTCTGGCAGATCGGCGAGTGGCCGGCGAAGATCGCCGAGATCGAGGCGGTGGCCGGCGGCCGGCCGGTGTGGGTCACCGAGGTCGGCGTCGGCTCATTCGGGGCGGAGGAGGTGCAGGTCTTCGGCGTCGACCGTACCGCCGAGCTGCTCGTCGGGCGCGTGCCGCGCGTCTTCTGGTACAGCCTGTTCGATCTGCCGCAAAGCTGGGGCGCCACCACCCGCCACCGCGAGGCGGAAGGATCGAGCTACTACCGCCACTTCTACATGGGCCTGATCCGCGAGGACGGCACGCCGAAGCTGGCGCTCGATCATTATGCCCGCCACGCCGCCGACATGGGGCTGATGCAGTGGTTCCACTATCGCGACCCGCGGCTCGACGACGCGGTCGCCTGGATGAAACGGCTGGGCGTACGCCACCTGCGCACCGGCCTGAGCTGGGCGGACAGCTTCCGCGAGGATGCCATCGGCTGGTTCGACCGGCAGATGGAGGCGCTCGCCGACTTCGACGTGACCGTTACCTTCTGCTTCACGCCCGAGCATCTCGGCCTCCAGCCGCACCATACCAGCGCGCCGCACGAGCCGCAGGCGTTCGCCGATTTCTGCGCGGCGATGATCGAGCGCTATGCGCCGGCGGTCCCGCAGCGGAGCGCGGCCAATGGTTGAGCCGCGCATCAACGTCGCGCTGATCGGGGTCGGCAATTGTGCCTCCTCGCTGGTGCAGGGGCTCGCGCATTACAGCAATGGCGGCGCAAACGAGCAGATCGGGCTGATGCACTGGGATCTCGGCGGCTATCAGCCGCGCGACATCCACGTCGTCGCGGCGTGGGACGTCGACGCCCGCAAGGTCGGCAGCGATGTCGCCAGCGCGATCTTCGCCAAGCCGAACTGCACCGCGGTATTCTGCGATCATGTGCCTGCATCGGGCGCGACGGTGCGGATGGGGCGCGTGCTGGACGGCGTCGCCGAGCATATGCTCGATCAGCCCGAGCATCGCAGCTTCGTGATCGCCGACGCGCCCGAGCCCAGCGCCGCCGACGTGATCGGCGCGCTGAAGGCGAGCGGTGCCGACGTGCTCGTCAATTACCTGCCCGTCGGCAGCCAGAAAGCGACCGAGTTCTACGCCGAATGCGCGCTGGAAGCCGGCGTCGCATTCGTCAACAACATGCCGGTGTTCATCGCCAGCGATCCCGCTTGGGGTGAGCGCTTCCGCGCCGCCGGCGTGCCGTGCGTCGGCGACGACATCAAGGCGCAGCTCGGCGCCACCATCGTCCACCGCGTGCTGACCGACCTGTTCGCCAAGCGCGGCGTGAAACTCGATCGCACCTACCAGCTCAACACCGGCGGCAACACCGACTTCCTCAACATG
>CAXTTP010000270.1:0-4016 GCA_964247195.1 uncultured Sphingomonadaceae bacterium | reverse complement strand
TCGCCGAGGCGTCGAGCGCGGGCGTGATCGAGGAGAGCGAGCGCGCGATCATCTCCGGCGTCGTGCGCCTCGCCGACCGGCCGGTCCGCGAGGTGATGACGCCCCGCACCGATGTCGCCTGGATCGATGCCGCCGGCGAGCCCGAGGCGATCCTCGAGCAGCTTCTCGCCATGCCGCACAGCCGGATGCCGGTGGCGGAAGGGTCGGTCGACGAGATCGTCGGCGTCGTCCAGGCGCGCGACATCGTCGCCGCGCTGCTCGCCGGCCAGCCGCTCGACCTGCGCGCGCTGATGCGGCCGGCACCGGTCATTCCGGATCAGATGGACGCCATGGACGCGCTCGGCGTGCTGCGCGAGGCCGAGGTGCCGATGGTGCTGGTCCGCGACGAATACGGCCATTTCGAAGGGATCGTGGCGCCCGCCGACCTGCTCGCCGCGATCACCGGCGCGTTCGCGTCCGATCAGGATGCCGACACCGACCCGCCGCTGGTCGAGCGCGAGGACGGCAGCTGGCTGGTTTCCGGCTCGCTCTCCGCCGACGTGCTCGCCGAACGGCTCGGCTTGGCGCTGCCCGAGGATCGCGATTACGCGACCGCCGCCGGCTTCGCGCTGTCGCTGCTGCGCCATCTACCGACGGTGGGCGAGACCTTCCGGCTGGGGCGATGGCGCTTCGAGGTGGTCGACATGGACGGGCGCCGCATCGACAAGATGCTGGCGAGCCGGTCGCCGGAGTAGTCCGGAGAAGGGATGACGCGACCGGCCGGGTTCGCTAGGTGTTCTCCGCCGTGACCGATGCCGCCCGCCTCACCTCGCCCGAGCGTCGCGCCGACGATGCCGATGCCGCGCTCCGGCCCAAGTCGCTCGACGAGTTCGTCGGCCAGAAGGCGGCGCGCGACAATCTGCGCATCTTCATCGATGCCGCGCGCGGGCGCGGCGAAGCGCTCGATCACGTCCTGCTGTTCGGGCCGCCGGGGCTCGGCAAGACGACGCTCGCGCAGATCCTCGCGCGCGAGATGGGGGTGGGGTTCCGCGCAACCTCTGGCCCGGTCATCGCCAAGTCGGGCGACCTTGCCGCGTTGCTGACCAATCTGGAGGACGGCGACGTCCTCTTTATCGACGAGATTCACCGCCTCGCGCCGGTCGTCGAGGAAGTGCTTTACCCGGCGATGGAGGATCGCGCGCTCGATCTGATGATCGGCGAGGGCCCCTCGGCGCGATCGGTGCGGATCGACCTGCCGCGTTTCACGCTGGTCGGCGCCACCACCCGCGCCGGGCTGCTGACCACGCCGCTGCGCGATCGCTTCGGCATCCCGGTACGGCTCACCTTCTACACGGTGGACGAACTTGAGCGCGTGGTGCGGCGCGCCGCCGGGCTGCTCGACCTCGCCATCGCCGGTGACGGCGCCGCCGAGATCGCGCGGCGAGCACGCGGCACGCCGCGCATCGCCGGCCGCCTGCTGCGCCGGGTTCGCGACTTCGCCAATGTTGCCGGGGTGAAGGAGGTCGACGCCAAGGCGGCCGACGCCGCGCTCACCCGGCTGGAGGTCGACGCGCTGGGGCTGGATGCGATGGACCGGCGCTACCTGACGATGATTGCTGACATCTATCGCGGCGGTCCGGTGGGTGTCGAGACGCTCGCCGCAGGCCTCGCCGAGCCGCGCGACACCGTCGAGGAGGTGATCGAGCCCTATCTGATCCAGCTCGGCCTGGTCGCGCGGACGGCGCGCGGCCGCTGCCTCAACGGCCGGGCCTGGACCCATCTCGGCCTCGTTCCACCATCCGGTTCGCAGGAAGGGCTGTTCGACGGCTGACGTTGCCCGCGGGGCTTTCGGGGTTGCGCGGCGACTCCAACCCGTTAATCCGCCGATCATGGTTAGCGGCGACCTCGATCGGCCCTATGCCGGCGGCTTTGCTGGCGGCGTGCACCGCTTCGCGTTGCGGGTCTATTTCGAGGACACCGACCTTACCGGGATCGTCTACCATGCCAACTATCTGCGGTTTCTGGAGCGGGCGCGCTCCGACATGCTGACCGCGGCCGGGATCGACCAGCGCGCCGCCCACGAGGCGGGCGAGGGCGCCTATGCGGTGGCGGACGTCGCGATCCGCTATCGCCGGCCGGCGCGGCTCGAGGATGCGCTGCTGGTGATCAGCCGGGTGACGGCGCTGCGCGCCGCGAGCTGCGCCATTCATCAGAGAGTCATGCGCGGTGACGAGGTTCTGGCCGACGCGGACGTGACCGCGGCCTTCCTCTCGCCGGAAGGGCGACCCCGGCGCCAGCCGCGCGCCTGGATCGAAGCGTTCGAACGGTTGATAGGGGGAAGCTCACCGAATGGATAATCTCACCGTCGCGCCCACGGCGTCGCTGCTGTCGCCGGTGACGTTGTTCCTGCAGGCCGACGTCGTCGTGAAGGTGGTAATGGTCGGGCTGGTGCTGGCGAGCATCTGGACGTGGGCAATCATCCTCGGCCACGGCTTCCGCCTGCGCAAGACGGCCAAGGAAACCGAGCTGTTCGAGCGCGACTTCTGGAAGGCGGAGGACATCGATCGCTTCCACGAGGCGTTCGGGCGGAGCGAGCTGCCCAGCGCCAAGGTGTTCGCCGCCGGCATGGCCGAATGGCGCCGCTCGACGGCCGGCAAGCAGGTCGATCGCGAGGGCACGCGCGCGCGCCTCGGCACCGCGATGGCGGTGGCGGTGGCGGCCGAGATGGACCAGCTTTCCGACCGGCTGAACATCCTCGCGACGGTCGGCAGCGTCGCGCCGTTCGTCGGCCTGTTCGGTACCGTCTGGGGCATCATGAAGAGCTTCACCGACATCGCCGCGCAGCAGAATACGAGCCTTGGCGTCGTCGCGCCGGGCATCGCCGAGGCGTTGTTCGCGACCGCGCTCGGCCTGTTCGCGGCGATCCCGGCGGTCGTCGCCTATAATCGCCTCGGCCATCGCCTGAACCGCTACGAGGCGCGGCTGCACCGCTTCGCCGACGGCTTCCACGCGACCCTGAGCCGCGAGCTGGAGCTCGACGCCTGATGGCGATGGGACCGATCTCGTCTCGCAACGGCGGCAGGCGGGCGCCGATGGCGGACATCAACGTGACGCCGCTCGTCGACGTCATGCTGGTGCTGCTGATCATCTTCATGATCACAGCGCCGCTGCTAGTCGCCGGCGTGCCGATCAACCTGCCCGACAGCCGGGCGGCTGCGCTCGACCAGAACGACAAGCCAGTCGTCGTGTCGCTGGATGGAAAAGGTGGCATCTTCATCGACGATCAGCCGGTCGACGAGGCGGCGCTGCCGGCGCGGCTGGCGGCGCTCGCGGCCCGTCCGGCGCCGGACGGCAAGGGGCCGCAGCTGTTCCTGCGCGCCGATCGCGGCCTGGATTACGGGCGGGTGATGCGGGTGATGGGCGAGCTCAGCCGCGCCGGCCTCAACCGCATCGCACTGGTGACGGTGGGTGAAGGCGGGACCGAGGGCGGACGCGGAGGCGCGCGCCGCTGATGGAACGCACCGAGAAGGTTGGGCTGGGGGTAGCGGCGGCGGGCCATGTCCTGCTGTTCGCAATCCTGTCGCTCGGCATCGTCTCGACCGCGCGCCTGCCGCCGCCCCATACGGAGCCGATCGACGTGCAACTCGTCGACCTGATCGGCATGCGCTCCGCTGCTCCCAAGGCCGCCGCCGAGCCGCCCGCGCCCGCCGAGGCGCCCGCGCACGCCGCCTGAGCGCAGCGTCCCGTCGAAGCCCCAACCGTTATCCAGCACCGTCAGCGTCGTGCAGTCATCATCCGATACCAGCCTGACCACGATCCGCCCGGCGTGACGGTCCTTCATGCCATGTTTGACCGCATTGCCAACCAGTTCGTTCACGCTCCGCACTACGGCGTCACGCAATCCCAACGGGCAGCATCCCCGCACCGACACCCCCACGCGGATCACCTGATCAGCGTCGCGCATCATGTCGACGACCGCACCAGCAAGCTGACGCAGCCGTCCGGCCATCGATCCAGGCACATCGGTAAGTCCAAAC
>CAXTTP010000269.1:0-4050 GCA_964247195.1 uncultured Sphingomonadaceae bacterium | reverse complement strand
GTGGTGCGGTTCGAGCCCGGCGACCTCGCCTTCCGCACCGCGCGGCGCTGGCGTTCGCCGCGCACCGGCGCGATCTACCCGGTCGAGCAGCTCCTCGGCACCCGCTTGCCGGAAGGCTGGCGGCAGTGGCGGATCGCGCCCTTGTTCGACGATCAGGAGCTCGACAGCCGCGCCGGCGCCGGGCCGGTCTATTGGGAGGGCGCGGCGCGGACCAAAGGCGGCCGCGGCTATCTCGAGCTTACCGGATACGCCAAGGCGCTGCGGATGTGAGCGCCGGCTATTTCAGGCAGGCGATGATGCCGGTGACGACCGCGATCGTCTCGGCAGGATCGCGGACCTTGACCGTATCCATGCCGGCGGCGCGCACCGGATCGTCGTTGCCGCCTGGATAGATGGCGTCGCCCAGGAACAGCATGTCGCCGGTCGGAACCCCGGAATAGTCGGCGAGCTTGTGCATCGCATACGCCTTGTCGATGCCCGGCCGGGTGATGTCGACCGATGTCGTGCCGCCGAGGTTGATCGAGACACCGGGCAGTTCGCCCTTCAGCTTCGCCTGCATCTGGCGGCGCTTGGCCTGGTCCGGGTCCCATGCGCTCTTGGCGGCGAGCGGCGCCTGCTGGCCCAGGCCGGAAAAGGTGATCTGGCTCCCCCGGTCCTCGATCCGCTCGCCCCAGATCTGCTCGTCCTTGCCGACCACCTCGGCGGCCGCCGCTTCCAGCGCGGCGACGATCTTGGCCTTCTCCTCGGCGGTGAAATCCTCGGCGTAGATGCGCTTCCAGCTGCCGTCGAAGCGATAGAGCTTGGTGCCGGTGGTCGGCATGATTAACAGCCGCGCGAGATCGGTACCGGCGGGCAGGCGCGAGACCACCTGCGTCTCGAACTGCGGCCAGTCGCCGCCCGAGATCACCGCCACCGCCGCCACGCCGAGCAGGCGGCCGAGCAGCTCCGCCATATCCGGCAGGATGGCCTGCTTGCTCTCGGCGAGCGTCCCGTCGAGATCGAAGGCGATCAGCTTCTTCATGCGCAATTCCCCCTCAAGCCGCCGCGCCGTCGCGGATGGCGCGGACCGCGCCGGCATAGTCCTTCTTCCCGAAGACGGCGGTGCCGGCAACAATGACGTCGGCACCCGCCGCGACGACGCTCCGCACCGTCGCGGAATCCTGGCCGCCGTCGACCTCGATGTGCGGATCGAGCCCGCGTTCGGCGCAGAGCGCCCGCAGCGCGGCGATCTTGGGCAGCATCTCGGGCAGGAACTTCTGGCCGCCGAAGCCCGGATTGACGGTCATCACCAGGACGATGTCGACGAGGTGGATGACATGCTCGATCCAGGCGAGCGGTGTCGCCGGATCGATCACGACGCCGGGCCGCTTGCCCAGTTCGCGCACCTGGCTCAGCACGCGGTGAAGGTGGACGGTCGATCCGGGCTCCGCCTGCACCAGCAGGTGATCGGCGCCGGCCTCGGCAAAGGCGGCAAGCGACCGCTCGGGCTCGACGATCATCAGGTGGACGTTGAGCGGCTTCGCGGTCGCCTTGCGGATCGCGCGCAGCACCGCCGGACCGAACGAGATCTCGGGGACGAAGCGGCCGTCCATGATGTCGACGTGGATCCAGTCGGCACCGGCGCGATCGACCGCCGCCACCTCGTCGGCGAGCCGGCCGAAATCGGCGGCGAGCACCGAGGGCGCGACCAGCAGCGGCCGGCTCACGCGGCGGCCGGTGCCGTCGCCAGCGGCAGGATGATCTCGTCGATGGCGAACGCGACGCCATCCTCGTCGTTCGAGCGGCTGACATGGGTCGCGGCGGCGCGGACCTCGGCCGGCCCCTGCCCCATCGCCACCGACAGGCCGGCGCGCGCGAACATCGGCAGGTCGTTACGCTGGTCGCCGAACACCGCCACCTGCGCCAGCGGCACGCCGGCCGCCCTAGCGAGCGCGGCGACGCCGTCGCCCTTGTTGGCACGCGGCGCGGTGATGTCTAGATAATAGACCTGCGATCGGGCGACCGTCGCGTCCTTGCCGAGCGCTGCGGCGACCTCGCGTTCGAGGTCGGCCAGCATCGCGTGGTCGTCGCTGACCGCAACGATCTTGTCGACCGCATCGAGGAGCGTGCTGAGGTTGCCACCGACGATCGGCTGCTGGTTGGCGGCCTTGACCTCGCGCGGCGTGTGCTCGTCGTCGAGCCGGCCGCCATGCCAGCGGCCTGCATGGAACAGCCAGGGGATGATCCCGGGGCGGTCGATCAGCTCCAGCGCCCGCTTTGCCACCGCTGGCTCGAGCCGCTCGGCCGAGAGGATGGTGCCGTCCGGTCGCACGATGGTGCCGCCGTTGAACGCGCCGAGCGGCTCGGTCAGGCCAAGCCGTTCGGCGATCCACAGCATGCCGAGCGGCGGCCGCGCGCTGATCAGGGTCATCGGGATGCCCGCCGCCTTCAGCCGTTGCACCGCGGCGACGACGCCGTCGCTCAGGCTCTTGTCGTTGCGGACCAGCGTGCCGTCGACATCGGATAGGACGAGCCGGACGTTCATCCGATCGCGTGCCAGGCGCGGCCGTCCCGCGCCATCAGCGCATCCGCGCCCGCCGGACCGGCGCTGCCCGCGGTGTAGCCTTCGGGCGTGCCACCTTTGCCCCAAGCGTCGAGCAGCGGCTGCACCGCACGCCAGCCGCCCTCGATCTGGTCGGCGCGCTGGAAGAGGGTCTGGTCGCCGGTCAGGACGTCGTAGAGGAGCGTCTCGTAGCCGGTCTGGTGGCCGAGATCGAAGCTGTCGGCATATTTGAAGTCGAGCCGTACCGGTGCCACGTCGACCAGCGGCCCCGGGATCTTGGCGGCGACGTCCAGGCTGATGCCCTCGTCCGGCTGGATCTGGAGCACCAGGCGGTTGGGCGGTAGCCGGTCGACGCCGCTGTCGCGGAACAGCATCAGCGGAGCGGCGCGGAACTGGACGATGATCTCGGTGTCGCGCGCGGCCAGCGCCTTGCCCGTCCTGAGGTAGAACGGCACGCCCGCCCAGCGCCACGTCTCGACCATGACCTTGGCCGCTACATAGGTCTCGGTATTGCTGTTCGGAGCGACGTCCGCCGCCGCGACATAGGGAGTGACGGCCTTGTCGGCGATGCTGCCGGCCTCGTAGCGCCCGCGCACCGCATCCTCCGGATCAATGGTGCGGACGGCGCCAATCAGCTTGGCCTTCTCCGTTCGGATCGCCTCGGCATCGAAGCTGTTGGGCGGCTCCATGCCCACCATCGCCATGAGCTGGAAGAGATGGTTCGGCACCATGTCGCGCAGCGCACCGGTCGCGTCGTAGAACTTGCCCCGGGTGCCGACGTCGACGACCTCGGCAGCGGTGATCTGGATATGGTCGACATAGCGATTGTTCCACACCGCCTCGAGCAGAGCGTTGCCGAAGCGCGCGACCATGATGTTCTGGACCGTCTCCTTGCCGAGGAAATGGTCGATCCGATAGATTTGGTCTTCGCCGGCACGCGCCAGAATCTGCTTGTTCAGCGCCTGCGCGGAGGCGAGATCGGTGCCGAACGGCTTTTCGATCACGACGCGGCGGAATCCGTCCTTCTGGGCAAGAAGCCCCGCCTCACCCAGCCCGTCCACCAGCGGGCCGAAGAAACCGGGCGCGGTGGCGAGGTAGAAGACGACGTTGCCGCTCAGCTGGCCGGCAAGCGCCTTGAAGGTCGCGGCATCGGTGAAATCGCCCTTGAGGTAGCGGACGTTGGGCCGCAGCGCCGGCCAGCCGCCCTGATCCTTGAGGAAATCGTCGAGCTGGTCGCGAAGCTTCTCGTCGTCGGCGTCGTGGTGGCTCACACCGAGGATCGACGTGTCGGGCGCCAGCAGCCCCGATGCCGACAGGTTGGCGAGCGCGGGGACGAGCAGCCGGCGGGTGAGATCGCCCAGCGCGCCGAAGATCACGAACGTCGCCGCGGGCGCGGCGGGTGCCGTGGTCATTGCGGCATTTCGACATGGCCGCCGAAGCCGAAGCGCATCGCCGACAGGAGCTTGTCGCCGAACGTGCCGTCGACCCGGCTGCGATAGCGGGCGAAC
>CAXTTP010000268.1:0-4094 GCA_964247195.1 uncultured Sphingomonadaceae bacterium | reverse complement strand
GCGCTGCGCATCGAGCGGCTGCCGGGGATCGACGCCGTGCGGCTGCGCGCCGCCGACCGCCCGCAGCTCGCGCTCGTTTCCTAGACGGCGTGGCACGGACGATGGCTGCGCGCGACCTCTAGGAGCGTCGGCTATGCGCGACGGCCGCACCGCGCCCGGCCCGGTCGATCTTCCTGCCTTGGCAGGCGAACGATTTTGCGATGCGTTGCGCCGTTCACGTCGCGTGCAACGTTGGTGCGGCAATAGCTGGCCCTCGAATAGGAGACCATGATGCGTCGTTTAATCTTCACCACCTTGTTGGCCGCCACGGCATCGCTCGCGCTTGGGGCGCCGGCTGTCGCCCAGTCCCCGCAGGACGAGCAGCGCTTCGATGCCGCCCAGGCTCGCTACGATCGCGAGACCCAGATCTACCAGTCGGAGCTCGGCCGCTATCGCCAGGCGATGCGCCGTTACGGCGATTACCGCCAGCCGGGGCCGGGCGGCTACCGCCAGCCGGGGCCAGGCTATCCGCCGCCGGGCGGCGGCTACGCCCAGGGCGGCTATAACGATGACCGCGACGAGGGCGGCTATGACGCGGCCCAATATTATCGGTCGGGGTCCAGTTACCAGGAACGCCAGCTCGCTTCCGACGATCGCGTCTATCGCGGTTCGGACGGCAAATATTATTGCAAGCGCGGCGACGGCACGACCGGCCTGGTCATCGGCGCGGCCGGCGGCGGCATCCTCGGCAACGTCATCGACGGTGGCCATTCACGCGCAGTGGGCACGCTGATCGGCGGCGCACTCGGCGCGCTCGCCGGCCGCTCGATCGACCAGCAGAACAGCAGCGTGCGCTGCCGCTGAACGAGCGCTTCAGGGGAGGGGGATCGCCGCCAGCGATTCCCCGCCTCAGGTAAGATCAAAGAAGGGATTCCACGCGACCTCCCAGAGGTGGCCGTCGGGATCCTTGAAATAGCCGGAATAGCCGCCCCAGAAGGTGTCGTGCGGCGGCTTGAGCGGCGCCGCGCCGGCCGCGACGGCAAGTTCGAAGACTGCGTCGACCTCGCCGGTCGAGCCCGCATTGTGGGCGAGCGTGACGCCGGAAAAACCGCTGCCAGCGGGATTGACGGTCGCATCCTCGGCCAGCTTGTCGCGCGGGTAGAGTGCCAGCCACGTGCCTTCGAGCTGGAAGAACACGATCTCCTCGCCCTCGACATAGCCGTGGGTCGGAAAGCCCAGGCCGTCGCGATAGAAGCGCAGGGCGCGGGCGAAATCGGTGACGGCGAGCGTCACCAGACCTATTTTGGGCTTCATCGAGATCGTCCTCACGGGTTCCTGATCAACGCTAAAACAGCCGCAGCTGCCCGCCGCGCTCGGGCGGCCGGAACAGGTCGGTGCGCAGGTCGAGGCGCATGCCGCCGAGGCCGTGCTTGCGCAGTGCGATCCTGAAGCGGGTGCGCAGCAGATCGGCCCACGGCCCCTGGCCCTGCATGCGGCTGAAGAAATCGGGATCATTGTCGCGGCCGTCCCGGAGAGAGCGGATGATCGCCATCACCTTTGCGGCGCGGTCGGCAAAATGCTCGTCGAGCCACGCACGAAACAGCGGTGCCACCTCGAACGGCAGCCGCACCGGCAGGAAGAAGACGCCGAGCGCGCCAGCCTCGGCCGCGGCCGCGACGATATGCTCGACCTCGTGATCGGTGATCCCCGGCACCACCGGCGCGATCGAGACATAAGCGGGGATGCCCGCCGCGCGCAGCCGGGTCACCGCCGCCAGCCGCTTGGCCGGGCGCGGCGCGCGCGGCTCGAGCGTGCGCGCGATCGCCGGCGTGAGCGAGGTGACCGAGACGCACACCGCCGCCAGCTGGTCCGCGGCCATCGGCGCGAGGATGTCGATGTCGCGCACCACCCGGTCCGACTTGGTGGTGATCGTCAGCGGATGACGGGTCTCCGCCAGCACCTGCAGGATCGAGCGGGTGATCTGCATATGCTGCTCGATCGGCTGGTAGGGATCGGTGTTCGTGCCGAGCGCGATCGATCGCACGGAGTAGCTCGGCCTGGCGAGCTCGGCTCGAAGCAGTACGGCGGCATCTGGCTTGGCGAACAGTTTGGTTTCGAAGTCCACGCCGGGCGATAGATCGTGGAAGGCATGGGTCGGCCGCGCGAAGCAGTAGATGCAGCCATGCTCGCAGCCGCGATAGGGATTGATCGAGCGATCGAAGCCGATGTCGGGCGAGCCGTTGCGGGTGATGATCGTCTTTGGCCGCTCGACGGTGACGGTGGTGCGCGGCGGCGCGACCGTGCCGTCGAGATCCTCGCGATCATCGAGCCAGTCGCCATCGGCTTCCCGCGCGGGCAGGTTGAAGCGCTCGCTCGTCCGATTGAGCGTCGCGCCACGGGCAGGAGGCGGAGGGACTCGCATGACGACGATCCTACGCCTTGCATGGAACATATCAAGAACGTAATGACTGCGCTGCTATGTTGAGTTGCGCTTCGGGGATGAGCGCTATCCGATCCGCCGGCACGATGCGGACCCTCCGCAAGAGGTGCGCGCGGAGATGTCGTCGACTATTAAGACCGAGAGCAACTGAGCGCCCGCCCGATGCCAGACGTCAGCGCTCCGTCAGCCGCGGCATCAGCTCGACGAAGTTGCAGGGCATGTGGCGGTTGTCGAGCTGGCTTTCGAGGATGCCGTCCCAGCCGTCCTTGACCGCTCCGGTCGAGCCCGGCAGCGCGAACAGGTAGGTGCCGCGCGCGACGCCGGCGCAGGCGCGCGACTGGATCGTCGAGGTGCCGATCTTGGCATAGCTCAGCCAGCGGAACAGCTCGCCGAAGCCGGCGATCTCCTTGTCCCAGACGCGCGCGAACGCCTCGGGCGTCACGTCGCGGCCGGTGACGCCGGTGCCGCCGGTGGTGATGATGCAATCGACCTGCGGGTCGTCGATCCAGCGTTCGAGCCGCGCGACGATATGATCGGCATCGTCCTTCTCGATGGCGCGGTGGGCGAGGATGTGGCCGGCGGCAACGAGCCGCGCGACCAGCGTGTCGCCCGATCGGTCGTCGTGGGGCCCGCGCGTGTCGGAGACGGTAAGCACCGCGATCCGGACCGGCAGGAACGTGCGGGCTTCGTCGATCGGCATGGCGCTGGCGTCTATTCGGCGGACTGGCTGCCGCGCACCGGATCGATGCGGATCGCCGTCCGTCCGGGCAGGCCGGGAAATTTAGGCCACATATATTGCGCCATCGCCCGCAGGCTCTGGGTCGAATCCCCGGCCTCGCGCTGGTACATCCAGTAGTTGCGCAGCACCGTCGTGACGTAGCCGCGCGTCTCGACGAACGGAATCGATTCGATGAACAGCAGCGGATCGCCGCGATCGCGCGCGCGATCGTTCCACTTCAGCACCGATCCCGGACCCGCATTGTACGCGGCGATCACCTTGGGCAGCAGCCCGCCGGTGCCGGCGGCGTCGCGCAGCTGCTCCAGATAGGCCTGGCCGTAGGCGATATTGACGGTTGGCGAGTTGAGCGCGGCGGCGTCGACGGTGGTGCCCTGCTTGCGCGCGATCAGCTGCGCGGTGGCGGGCAGGAGCTGCATCAGCCCGCGCGCGCCGGCGGCGCTCACCGCATCGGTGCGGAACTGCGATTCCTGGAGCGTGTGGGCGTAGATTAGCGCCTTGTCGACGCGCCAGCCGCCATCGGGTGCCCAGGCCGGCGCCGGATAGCGCGCCGCCGCCGAGACGTAGCAGCCGGGCGGTCCATTCTGGGCGAGCCAGATCTGCGTCGACGGCAGGCCAAGCCGGGCCGCCAGGCGGAGCAGCGAATCATGGTCGGCGAGATCGCCGATCCGGGCCTGGTGGCGCAGCAGCTGGTCGGCAAGCGCGGTCTCGCCGATCTCGACGAGCGCGGCGGCGCGGCGCGCGTTCGGCCGGCGGACGAGATTGTCCCAGTCGCCGGCGACGAGCTCCGGCCGGCGCTCCGGCGCAGGCGCGGCATTGCCGAGCGCGCCGGTCGCGAGCAGGCCGTAGAAGGTCTCGGAGAGGCGGCTGGCGCTGCGCAGCCGCGCCTGCACCCGCTCGGGATGGCCAGCCGCCATGTCGGCGCGCGCCGCCCAGAAC
>CAXTTP010000267.1:3867-4102 GCA_964247195.1 uncultured Sphingomonadaceae bacterium | reverse complement strand
CGCTGGGGCTGGTCGGCGTCGCTGCCGCGCAGCCCGCCGCCGCGGCGCTGGCGACGGAGCCGTTCAGCGAAGCGCGGCTCGCCGCGCTGCAGGCCGAGAACAGGCCGGTGTTCGTCTATTTCACCGCCGACTGGTGCCTGACCTGCAAGGTCAACGAGAAGGCGGCGATCGAGCGCGGCGAGGTGGCGAAGGCATTCGCGCGCAACAAGGTGGCGGTGCTCGTCGGCGACTGGAC
>CAXTTP010000267.1:0-3857 GCA_964247195.1 uncultured Sphingomonadaceae bacterium | reverse complement strand
GTCGGGCGATGCGACGATCGGCCGCTTCCTCGCGGCGCACGGGCGGTCCGGGGTTCCCTTCTACCTGTTCTACCGCGCGGG
Organism: uncultured Sphingomonadaceae bacterium; assembly: GCA_964247195.1. Classification (GTDB taxonomy): domain Bacteria; phylum Pseudomonadota; class Alphaproteobacteria; order Sphingomonadales; family Sphingomonadaceae; genus JAQGLK01. Next base: position 3,776 of record CAXTTP010000267.1, on the reverse strand, counting down.
CGGAACCGCCGAGGCGCTGCCGCAGGTGCTGACCCCGGCGATGCTGGTCGAACGCGCCGGAGCCAAGTCGGCGGCGTGAGCCATGTCGTCGGGCGGGTCGCCTCGCTCTGCCGCTTCCCCGTGAAATCGATGGCAGCAGAGCCGATCGAGGCGGCGGAGCTGCGCTGGCGCGGCATAAGCGGCGATCGCCAATATGCCTTCCTCAACCGCCACGACCGCAGCCGCTTTCCCTGGTTCACCGGCCGGGACCTCAACGAACTGCTGCTGTACCGCGCGCGCTACGCCGATCCGGACGATCCGCGTCGCTCGCCGGTCGAGGTGACGGCGCCGGACGGCGCGCGGTTCGCGATCGACGATCCCGAACTGCGTGACCGCCTCGGCGCCGATGTCGAGCTCGTCCAGCTCGGTCGCGGCGCGTTCGACGCGATGCCGGTCTCGATAGCCGCCACCGCGACGCTCGCCGCGATCGATGCGGCGTGGGGCGCCGCGCTCGACGCCCGCCGCTTCCGCATCAACATCGTCGTCGACAGCGATGTCCGCGAGGAGGAGTGGGGCGAGCGGATGCTGGCGTTCGGCGACGCGGGCGACGAGGCGCCGCGCCTGCTCGTCCACGAGCCGATCGAGCGGTGCGTGATGGTCACGATCGATCCCGATACCGCGGCCCGATCGCCGGCGCTGATGCGCACGGTGGTCCGCGATTTCGGCAACAGGATCGGCAGCTACGCGAGCCCGGCGCGGCTCGGCACGATCCGCGTCGGCGACGCGGTGCGTCTCGTCTAGCCTATTTGCGCACCCAGGCGCGCTTGCCGCCGATCCACGTTTCGAGCACGCTGGTCGTCCGGATGTCGGCCGGCGCGGCGGTGCTGATGTCGCGATCGATCAGCAGGAAATCGGCCATGTGCCCGGGCTCAAGCGTGCCGAGCCGGTCCTCGGCAAAGCCGGCATAGGCGCCGCCGCTGGTGAACGCGGCGAACGCCTGCGGGAAGCTCAGCTTCTGCTCCGGCAGCCAGCCGCCCGGCGGCTGGCCGGCGGCATCCTCGCGGCTGGTCGCGGCGGCAAGGCCGGGGAAGGGGTTGGGGCTCTCGACAGGATAGTCGGAGCCGAAAGCGAGCGGCACGCCGTTGTCGAGCATCGACCGCCAGGCATAGGCGCCGGCGAGCCGCCCCGGCCCGAGCCGCGCCTCGGCCATCAGCCGGTCGGAGGTCTGGTGGGTCGGCTGCATCGAGGCGACGATGCCGTGCTTGCCGAAGCGCGGCAGGTCAGCGGGATCGACGATCTGGGCATGCTCGATCCGCCAGCGGTGTCGGACAGCGCGTCGATCGCGTCGAGCACCTGCGCGTTGGCGGCATCGCCGATCGCGTGCACGGCGACCTGGAAGCCGTCCATTGCCGCCCGGCTCGCCAGGTTGCGGAGCTTGGCGTCGTCGAGGAGCTGGAGGCCGCGCTGGCCCGGCATGTCGGCATAAGGCGCCTTCAGCCACGCCCCGCGCGAGCCGAGCGCGCCATCGGCGAACAGCTTGAGGCCGATCATGCGGAGATGGCCATCGTAGAGCCACGGCGTGGGGCCGGTGCCCGCGATCGAGACCATGGGCTCGATCCCGAGCGCGTAGGTCATGATGCGGACGCGCAGGTCGCCGCGGTCGCCGGCGCGGCGCATCACCGCCCAGGCATCGGCATCGGTGCCCATGTCACAGGTGGCGGTGATGCCGAAGCCGAGCAGGATCTCCTGCGCCTTGGCGAAGGCGGCGTCGCGCTCGCGCGGCAGCGGCTTGGGCACGGCATCGGTGATCAGCGCCTGCGCCTTGTCGACGAACACGCCGGTCGGCCTGCCGCGCCCGTCGCGCTCGATCCGGCCGCCGGGCGGATCGGCGGTCTTCGCGGTGATCCCTGCCGCCGCCATCGCCGCCGAATTGGCGAGCACGGCGTGACCGTCGACGCGGTCCAGCACCACCGGCCGGTCCGGGACGATGGGATCGATGTCAGCCGCGGTCGGGAAACGGCCCAGGCCCCAGCGCTCCTGGTTCCAGCCGCCGCCGCGGATCCAGGCCGGCGCGCCGTGCTCGCGCGCATATTTCGCTAGGCGCGCCTGCGCGTCGGCGAGCGTGGTCGTGTCGAACAGGTCGAGCTCGATTGCCTGGAGGCCGAGTTCCATGACATGGCCGTGCGCGTCGATCAGGCCGGGGATGAGGGTGCGGCCCTTGCCATCGAGCTTGAAGTCGAGCTTCTCGGGCCGCTTGTCCTTGCGGTCGAGCAGCCTGGTGACGCGCCCGTCGCTACCGATCAGCAGCCCGGTGAAATGCTCGAGACGACCCTTGCCGTCCATCGTGTAGCCGTTGACGTCGTCGACCAGCCCGTCCGCCAGCGCGGGCGCGGCGAGCAGCAGCGTTGCGAGATAAGCGAGCGCGCGCTTCACCGCGGCAGCCGCCGGACGATCGCCGAGGTATCCTGCCGACCGCCGCCCATCGCCTGGACGTCGGCGTAGAACTGGTCGACCAGTGACGCCACGGGCAACGTCGCACCGTTGGCGCGCGCCTCGTCGAGAGCCAGGCCGAGGTCCTTGCGCATCCAGTCGATCGCAAAGCCGAAGTCGAAGCTGTCGTCCGCCATCGAGCCCCAGCGGTTGACCATCTGCCAGCTCGCCGCGGCGCCGCCCGACACCGCCTCGAACACCTTGGCGACGTCGAGCTCGGCATTCTGGGCGAAGCGGAGCGCCTCGGCGACGCCCTGGATGGCGCCGGCTATGCAGATCTGGTTGACCATCTTGGTCTGCTGCCCGGCGCCCGGGCCGCCGACATGGACGATCCGCGACGCATAAGCGCGCATGAGCGGCTCGGCTGCGGCCATCGCCTTGGCCGATCCGCCGCACATGATCGCGAGCGTCCCGCCTTCGGCCCCCGCCTGTCCACCGGAGACGGGCGCGTCGACGACGAGCAATCCGCGGTCCTTGCCCTCAACGGCGATCTGGCGGGCGATGCTCGCCGAAACGGTGGTGTGATCGACGAACAGCGCGCCCTTGCGCATCGCCCGGAAGCAGCCGTCAGCGCGCAGCGTCACCGCCTCGAGATCGGGGTCCGCGCCGACGCAGGAGAAGACGGCGTCGGCATCAGTGCCGGCGGCGGCGGGCGTTTCGGCCAGCGTGCCGCCATTGGCCGCCACCCACGCCTCGGCGCGGGCGCGGGTGCGGTTGTAGACGGTCACCTCATGACCGGCAGCGAGCAGGTGCCGCGCCATCGGCGCACCCATCACGCCGAGCCCGATGAAGCTGATCCTTGCCATGGCCGCGTGGCATAAGGCGCTTTGCCGGCTTCGGCTAGAGCGCGCGTCAGCCTTCGCGCCGGCGCCGCAGCACAACGTAGAGCGCGCCGGCGCCGCCATGCCGGGGATGGGCGTTGCGGACCGCGGCGATCCGGCCGGCATGGCGCGATCCCGCCAGCCAGTCGCTGATCGAGGCGCGGATCAGGCCGCGCTTCGGGCGATCGGCGCCATGCTCCTGCGGCCGCGGCGGCCGGCCGGTGACGAGCAGCAGCAGCCGCGCTCCGTCCGCGATCGCCCGGTCGAGCGCGTGGTCCAGCGCACCATGGGCACTGGCCAGCGTATGGCCGTGCAGGTCGATCGTGCGCTCCGGCGCGACCAGGCCGCGGCGGAGCCGCCGGTCCCAGCCGGCGTCCAGCGTCTCGCCCGGAACGGCGGCGCGCGACGGTGCCGGCGGTGGGGTGAGGGTGCGCGCGACGGCGCGGCGCGGATCGGGCAAGGGCGGGAGGACCTCTTCGGGAAGTG
>CAXTTP010000266.1:0-4114 GCA_964247195.1 uncultured Sphingomonadaceae bacterium | reverse complement strand
CGGCGAGCGACTGGAGCGTGGTCAGCGACGGCGAGATCTGGCCGTTCTCGATCTTTGACATCATGCCGAGCGAGATGCCGGCGGCATTGGCGAGATCGGAGACGGACAGGTCCTGCTTGCGGCGCAGCAGCCGGATCTGGATGCCGAGCGCCTTTTCCAGGCTGCGGTGATCGGCGGCCGGCGCGCTCGATCCGGTCCGATAGTCGCCGGCATCCGCAGCCGGGTCGCTGTTGTCGCGCACGTTCTTCGCCATGGCTTACTCCGGCGGGCCGCCGCCCGCTTATGACCGGATCAGTCGGCGAAGACCACGGTCCGGCCGCCATTGATGATGACGCGGTCCTCGAGCAACAGCAGCACGGCGCGCGAGAGGACGCGGCGCTCGATGTCGCGGCCTTTACGGACCAGGTCGTCCGGCGTGTCGCGATGGCTCACCCGCTCCACGTCCTGCGCGATGATGGGACCCTCGTCGAGGTCGCCGGTCACGTAATGCGCGGTGGCGCCGATCAGCTTGACGCCGCGGGCATGCGCCTGGTGGTAGGGCTTGGCGCCCTTGAAGCCCGGCAGGAAGCTGTGGTGGATGTTGATGCAGCGGCCCGACAGGAAGTCGACGAGATCGTCCGAGAGGATCTGCATGTAGCGGGCGAGAACGACCAGCTCGGCGCCGGTGTCGTTCACCACATCCTTGATCCGCTGCTCCTGCTGCGGCCTGCTGTCCCTGGACACCGGAAAGTGGTGATAGGGCAGGTCGCCGATCAGGGTGGTGTCGAGCGCTTCGCTCGGATGGTTGCCGATGATCGCCACCGGCTCCATCGGCAGCTCGCCGAGCCGCCAGCGATAGAGCAGGTCGCCGAGGCAATGGTCGAACCGCGAAACCATCAGCACGACCTTCTGCCGGTAGCTACGCGGCCGGATCTTCCACTCCATGCCATATTCGTCGGCGATCGGGCGGAAGGCTTCGGTGATCGCCGCCTCGTCCGCGGCCGTGGAGAACAACATGCGCATGAAGAAGCGGCCAGTCAGCGGGTCGTCGAACTGGTGTGCCTCGGTGATGTTGCCGCCATGGTCGAACAAAACCGCCGTCACCCGCGCGACGATGCCGGGCCGGTCCGGGCATGACAAGGTGAGGATATAGGGCTCGTCGGCCATGGCGCTCTCCTTCCCGCGTCCGTGAACGATCAGCGGGTGCGGGCGATGCGCGCGCCGAAGCCGAGCGCCGCGGTCTCGATCCAGTGCCAGAAGCTATGGGTGAAACTGCGGAACACGGCGACGCCATAGCTCGGCTCGTCGTCGATTTGCCAGAGGATCACGCCGATGTGGGCGATCAAGGTCACCGCCGCCGAGCCCGGTGCGAAACTTTCCGGTGCGAGGTCGACGAAGGCGCCACGCCCGAGCAGCCGCCGCGCCCCGGCTCCGCCGATCCGCAGCAGCGTATAGGCCGAGCCCTGGTCGGCGACCGAGGCGACGCCGGCAAGCGCGTCGGCGATCCGGTCCGGCCAGCCTGGCGGCGGCGCGTCGTGGATGAAGAGCCATTGGCCGGGTCCGGTACCGAGAACGGTCAGGTCACCCGCGAACGTCGCCGCCGGCCCCTCCGGCAGCGCCACGCCGCAGGTAGCCTCGAAGCGTTGCGCCAGCGCGGCGCGCTCGCCTGGCCGCGCCATGAGCGTGACGATGCCGAGCCCCGGCCGGCTGGCAACATTGATGTCGCCGCCGCCGGACGGCAGCGCCGCCACCAGCGCGGCGAACGGATCGACGGCGGCGAGGACCGGCGGCTCAACCACGCAGCCGCGTCCCTTGCGGGTCGAGGAACACGGGATCGCACAGCTCGACGAGGAGGTCGCCGTCGCGCACCGGGTCGTAGGCGCGCAGCCGCTCGCCGTGCCGTTCGCGCCCGCGTTCCACCAGGCCGAGCCCGATCCAGTGGCCGAGCGTCGGCGAGAACGCGACCGAGGTTATGTGGCCCTGATCGTTCGCGGCGGTCGCCTTGGCATCCGCCGGCAGCAGATGCGCACCGCCGCGCAGCCGCCCCTCCGGCTCGACGGGGCGCAGCCCGACGAGCGCGGGCCGGCTCCGCTCGTTGAGGCCGGGCCGCGCGCTCATCGCCCGGCCGATATAGTCTTTCTTCGACGACATCATGCGGCCGAGGCCGAGATCGCCGGCGGTGGTCTGGCCGTTGAGCTCGTTGCCGGCCGGATGACCCTTCTCGATCCGCATCACGCCGAGCGCCTCGGTGCCGTAGAGGCACGCGCCGTCCGGCTCGCCCACCGCCAGGAGCGCGCGGAGCAACGCCTCGCCATGATCCGCCGGCACCGCGATCTCGAAGGCAAGCTCGCCCGAGAAGGAGAGCCGGTAGAGCCGCACCGCCACGCCACCCCAGCGGAACGCCGCCGCCGCCATGTACGGGAAGGCCGCGTTCGAGAGGTCGCGATCCGGCAGCAGCCGCTGTAGCAACGCGCGCGATCCGGGCCCGGCGACGGCGAATTGAGCCCATTGCTCGGTGACGGACACCGCCTGCACGTCGAGCGCCGGCCACAGCACCTGCCGGGCATAGTCGACATGCTGCATCACCCTGGCGGCGTTCGCCGTCGTGGTCGTCATGAGCCAGCGGTCTTCGGCGAGGCGGCTGGTGGTGCCGTCGTCCATCACCAGGCCGTCCTCGCGCAGCATCAGACCGTAGCGCGCGCGGCCGACCGGCAGCGTCGAGAAGCTGTTGACGTAGAGCCGGTCGAGCAGCGCGCCCGCGTCAGGCCCCATGATCTCGATCTTGCCGAGCGTCGAGACGTCGCAGATGCCGACCCGCTCGCGCACCGTGCGGACCTCGCGGTTGACCGTCTCCTGCCAGTCGCGCTCGCCCGGCCGCGCGAACCATTGCGCGCGCCGCCACTGGCCGGCGTCGACGAAACTCGCCCCCTGCCCCGCCGCCCAGTCCTGCGTGGCGGTGAGGCGGACCGGGCGGAAATGCTCGTCCCGGTGCGATCCGGCGAGCACCCCGATCGAAACCGGCAGATAAGGCGGCCGGGAGAGCACCGTGCCGGCCTCGGCGATGCTCTTGCCGGCATGCACCGCCAGCAGCGCATGACCGTTGACCTGGCTGGTCTTGCCCTGGTCGGTCGCCATGCCGAGCGTGGTGTAGCGCTTGAGATGCTCGACCGAGCGGAAGCCTTCGCGCGCCGACAGCGCGATGTCCGCGTCCGTCACGTCGTGCTGGAGGTCGACGAACGCCTTCTGCTTCGATCCCGGCACGTGCCAGAGCGGCGTGCTGCCGGCAGGTTCCGTATCCGCGCGTGGCGCCGTCCCGGCAACCGGCGCGCGGCCGAGGTCGGCGAGCGCGTCGGCGGCCGCGCGATGTCCGCCGGCGAGCGCCTCGCTCAAGGCAAACCGGCCGGCGGCGGCGCCAACCAGCCCGATGCCCGGCGGCGGCTCGCCAAGCACGAAGCTGTGAACCGCCTCCGACCAGACCGGCCGGCTGCCGAGATTGCTGCCGATCCCGATCGCCGGGTTCCAGCCGCCGCTGGTCGCAAGCACGTCGCAGGCGATCCGGTGCACGCGCCCGGCGGCGTCGCGGACGTCGATCGCGCGCAGCACCTTGCCGTGGGTCGCGGTCACCACACCGCCGCGGAAGAACGGGATGTCGGCCCTGGCCGGCGCCGGCGCATCGACGCGCGGATCGATCAGCGCCACCACCGCGACGCCCGCCGCGACCAGATCGGCCGCGACGCGATGGCCGCTGTCGGTGGTGACGAACAATGCAATGCGCCTGCCGGCGACGGCGGCGAAGCGGTTGAGGTAGGTCTGGACGGCCGACGCCGTCATCACGCCGGGCCGGTCGTTGCCGCCGAAGACGAGCGGACGCTCCAGCGCGCCGGTCGCGAGCAGCGTGCGCCTGGCGCGGATCTTCCACAGCCGCTGGCGGAAGGTGCCGCCCGCGAGTTCCTCGACCGCGCCGAACACACCGCCGTCATAGGCGCCGAACACCGTGGTGCGCGGCAGGACCGTCACCGATGGCAGCGTCGCGAGCTCGGCGGCGACCTCGGCCGACCACGCCGCGCCCGGCCGGCCGTCGATCTCGTGGTGCTCGGCAAGCAGCCGGCCGCCGGGCTGCGCATCGCACTCGGCC
>CAXTTP010000265.1:1830-4120 GCA_964247195.1 uncultured Sphingomonadaceae bacterium | reverse complement strand
GCTCGAGGACGTAGGTCTCGCCGTCGAATTCCTTGTGCTCCTTGCCCTCGGCAACGAGCGTGCCGACGCCGGTCTTGGTGTAGAAGCCCGGGATGCCGGCGCCGCCGGCGCGGATGCGCTCGGCGAGCGTGCCCTGCGGGCAGAACTCCACCTCGAGCTCGCCGGCGAGATACTGCCGCTCGAACTCCTTGTTCTCGCCGACGTAGCTCGACACCATCTTGGCGATCTGGCGGGTGCGCAGCAGCTTGCCGAGGCCCTCATTGTCGATCCCGGCATTGTTCGAGGCCACCGTCAGGCCCTTGATGCCGGACGCCTGGATGGCATCGATCAGCCGTTCCGGGATGCCGCACAGGCCGAAGCCACCGGCGCAGATCGTCATGCCGTCACGGAGCAGACCGTCGAGCGCCGCCGCGGCATCGGGATAGACCTTGTTCACGCCAGCATCTCTCCCGCAAATTCCCGCGTCAGATAGACTGGCGCGCGAACGGGCGTCAATCAGCCCTATATGCCCCCCGATGCAGGCCTTCTACGCCTGTGCCTCGGAGGAGACGATGCGCTGGATGCCGGCCCGTCCGCCAGACGTTCACCGACCACCAATGCAAAACGCCGCTCCCGGTGACGGAAGCGGCGTTCCTGCGTGCGACCCTGACGAATTCGTCAAAGGTTATTGCGTCAGACGTCGTTGATAACGCCCTTGACCTTGCCCTTGGCGGTTTCGAGATCGCCCTTGGCTTCCTGCGCGTCGCCCTCGGCCTTGATGTCGGGGCGATCGGTCGCCTCGCCGACGCCGCGCTTGACCTTGCCGACGGTTTCGTCGACGGCACCCTTCACGCGATCGGTGAACTCACCCATGATCTCACTCCTCGGCTAGCAGGGCGCGGGGTTCCTCGCCTCTGCATTCCGGATGTAAAACGAGCCATTCTGCCCGTGGTTCCCTGATCTAGATCAGTCCGGCCAGCGGACTGGACGGATCGGCATAGCGGCGCTTGGCCATGCGCCCGGCGCGATAGGCCAGCCGCCCGGCCTCGACCGCCGCCTTCATCGCGCGCGCCATCAGGATCGGATCGCGCGCCTCGGCGATGGCAGTGTTCATGAGCACGCCGTCGCAGCCGAGCTCCATCGCTGCGGCCGCATCGGAGGCCGTGCCGACGCCGGCGTCGACCAGCACCGGCACCTTGGCGCCCTCCACGATCAGTCGGATCATCACCGCATTCTGGATACCGAGCCCCGATCCGATCGGCGCGCCGAGCGGCATGATCGCTACCGCGCCGGCATTTTCCAGACGCTTCGCCGCGATCGGATCGTCGGAGCAGTAGACCATCGGCTCGAAGCCTTCCTTCGCCAGCACCTCGGTCGCGCGCAGCGTCTCGATCATGTCGGGATAGAGCGTCTTGGCCTCGCCCAGCACCTCGAGCTTGACGAGGTTCCAGCCACCCGCCTCGCGCGCCAGCCGGAGCGTGCGGATCGCGTCCTCGGCGGTGTAGCAGCCGGCGGTGTTGGGCAGATAGGTAATGCGCTTCGGATCGATATAGTCGGTCAGCATCGGCGCGTTGCGGTCGGCGATGTTGACGCGGCGGACGGCGACGGTGACGATCTCCGCGCCCGATGCCGCGACTGCAGCGGCGTTCTCGGCGAAGTCCTTGTACTTGCCGGTGCCGACGATCAGCCGCGAGCGGAACTGCTTGCCCGCCACGGTCCAGCCATCCTCGGCGAGCGCCGCCGGATGGTCGCCGCCGCCGACGAAATGCACGATCTCAAGCTCGTCGCCATCCTCGATCCGGACGTTCGCGAGCGTGGAGCGCGGCACCACCTCCAGGTTGCGCTCGACCGCGACCTTGGCGGCGTCCAGCCCCAGCTCCTGGGCAAGCTCGGCGATCGTGGTGCCGTCGCTCACCCGCCGATGCTCGCCATTGACGCGGATGCTGATCGTGCCGTCGGTGGTCATCTCGTTCCTCGCCGGGTAGGAGTTGCCCATATAGGTCGAAGCGACCGCACGGAAAGCCATTGATGACCGACACGCCCACCATCTTCGTGCTCAACGGGCCGAACCTCAACCTGCTCGGCCTGCGCGAGCCGGAGATCTACGGCCACGACACGCTCGACGACGTCGCCGGCCGGCTGGAGGATCAGGCGCGGGATCTCGGGCTCTCCATCGACATGCGCCAGTCGAACCATGAGGGCCACCTGATCGATTGGCTGCACGAGGCGAACGCCGCAGGCGCGAAGGCGGTGATCCTCAACGCGGGCGCCTTCACCCACACCAGCCTCGCGCTCTACGACGCGATCCGGT
>CAXTTP010000265.1:0-1820 GCA_964247195.1 uncultured Sphingomonadaceae bacterium | reverse complement strand
GCCGGTGATCGAAGTCCACATCTCGAACCCCGCGGCCCGCGAGGCCTATCGCCATCACAGCTATGTCGGCATGGCCGCGAAGGGCAGCATCGTCGGCTTCGGCGTGATGGGCTATGCCCTCGCGCTGGACGCCGCCGCCAAGCTCTGACAGTAGCGCCGGCAAGACCAACCCGAGGAAACAGAATGTCCGACCAGGCCAATGGCGGCATGCAGGTCGATCCCGATCTCGTCCGCCAGCTTGCCGAGCTGCTGGACGCGAACCAGCTGACCGAGATCGAAGTGCAGGACGGCGCGCGCCGCATCCGCGTCGCCCGCACGATTCCGGCGCAGGCCGCGCCACCGCTTGCCGCCCCTGCGCCAGCAGCACCGGCTGCAGCCCCGGCGCACGCGCTCGTTCCCGCGCCGGACCCCGCGGCGCCGCCCATCGGCGAGCATCCGGGCACGATCCGCTCGCCGATGGTCGGCACGGCCTATCTGGCGAGCGAGCCCGGCGCCAGGCCGTTCGCGTCGATCGGAGCCCAAGTGATGAACCCGATCGTCTCGCCGCGTGCCGGCACGGTGCGGGCGGTGTTCGTCGAGAGCGGCCAGCCGGTGGAATTCGATCAGCCGCTCGTGGTCGTCGAGTAGACGATGGCGATTTCAAAGGTTCTGATCGCCAACCGCGGCGAGATCGCGCTTCGTATCCACCGCGCCTGCCACGAGATGGGCATCAAGACGGTGGCGGTGCATTCGACCGCGGACTCGGACGCCATGCACGTCCGCCTCGCCGACCAGGCGGTGTGCATCGGCCCGCCGCCGGCGGCCGAGAGCTATCTGAACATTCCGAACATCATCTCCGCGGCCGAAATCTCGGGAGCGGACGCGATCCACCCGGGCTACGGCTTTCTCAGCGAGAATGCCCGCTTCGCCGAGATTGTCGAGCTCCACAACATCGTCTGGATCGGCCCGAAGCCCGAGCATATCCGCACGATGGGCGACAAGATCGAGGCGAAGCTGACCGCCGCCAAGCTCGGCCTGCCGCTCGTGCCGGGCTCGGACGGGCCGCTCACCGACATCGTCGAGGCGAAGCGCGTCGCCGCCGCGATCGGCTATCCGGTGCTGATCAAGGCCGCCTCCGGCGGCGGCGGCCGCGGCATGAAGGTGGTGGCGAGCGAGGACCAGCTCGAGACGCTGATGCAGCAGGCGGGATCCGAGGCGAAGGCGGCGTTCGGCGACGCGACCGTCTACATGGAGAAATATCTCGGCGATCCGCGTCACATCGAGTTCCAGATCTTCGGCGACGGCCGGGGCAACGCCATCCACCTCGGCGAGCGCGACTGCTCGCTCCAGCGCCGCCACCAGAAAGTGCTGGAGGAGGCTCCCTCGCCGGTCATCTCGGCCGAGCAGCGTACGACCATGGGCGGCACGGTTGCGAGAGCGATGGCCGACATGGGCTATCGCGGCGCCGGCACTATCGAATTCCTTTACGAGAATGGCGAATTCTACTTCATCGAGATGAACACCCGGCTGCAGGTCGAGCATCCGGTGACCGAGATGATCACCGGCCTCGATCTCGTCCGCGAGCAGATCCAGATCGCCGGCGGCCGGCCGCTCACGCTTCGTCAGGAGGACGTGGTGTTCCGCGGCCACGCCATCGAGTGCCGCATCAACGCCGAGGATCCGCGCACGTTCGCGCCGTCGCCGGGCCTGGTCGCGGGCTTCCACGCGCCGGGCGGCATGCATGTCCGCGTCGACAGCGGCCTCTACGCCGGCTACCGGATCCCGCCTTATTACGACAGCATGATCGCCAAGCTGATCGTCTACGGCACCACCCGCAACGG
>CAXTTP010000264.1:0-4137 GCA_964247195.1 uncultured Sphingomonadaceae bacterium | reverse complement strand
GGCGAGTTCAGCGCGAAGGCGAGCTTCCGATCGTAGAGGGTTGCACCCAAACGAAAGTCACCCTTAGCGTTCGGCACCAGCGTCTTGTCCAGCCAGAGCTGGTGCGCGGCGACGGCGGCGCGCAGTTTCGCCGCCGCCGTCTTGAACCTGGCCTGATCGGAGGCGGGCAGTTCGTTCAGATGGGGTGCGAGCATCGCGTCGACGATCTCGATGATGCCGCCGTTCTGCCGGGCGACGGTCTGCGCATGGATCAGCGGCACGCGTGCCGGCACGAGGTTGGCGCGCTCCTGCGCGAGCAGCGTGGGCATCTTCTCCATCCGTGAGATCGCCGCGCGCAGCCGCGACGGCCACGGTGCGAAGTCGCGCGCGGCGAGCGTATAGAGGGCGCTGCCGGCGGTTTCGGTATAGCCCTGCGGATCCCAGGCCCAGCTCTGCAACGTCTCCGCGTCCCAGAGATCGAAGCGGAGCGCGTTGTCGAGCAGAGCCGCGTCGACTTGGTCGCCGGGCGAGAGCGCGCTCCGCTCGATCTTGCCGAGATCGGCGAGCAGCGTCTTCTCGTAGGCGACACGGCGCCCGCGCCCGGCAGTGCTCAGATCCTCGAGCTCGCCGTCGTGGCGATGGTCGCCGAGCTGCGTTGCGTAGACCGGGATGAACTGGCCGATGCCGTCGAGGAAGCGTCTGCTGACGGCCGCGAAAGCGGCGGCGCGCGTTGCGTCGGCGGCGGCGGCCGGCGCCGCGGCGAGCGGCACCGCGCAGGCAAGGAGCAGGAAGAGCGCGCGGCGCATCGGCGAATCCTCGCTTCGGAGCTATCGGAACGCGACCTTATGCCGGGCCGACGGCGAGAGCCATCGCGGGACGCGTTCAGGCCGGATCGACGGGGACGCCAGGCGCGTCCTTGGCGGTGCGGATGGTGAGCGAGGTCTTGACGCTGGCGACGTTGGGCGCCGTGGTCAGTTGCGAGGTGAGGAACGCCTGGAACGCCTGAAGGTCGTGCGCGACGATCTTCAGGATGAAGTCGATCTCGCCGTTCAGCATGTGGCATTCGCGAATCTCGGGCAGCGTCGCGACATGCGCCTCGAACGCCTGCAGATCGTCCTCGGCCTGGCTGCGCAGGCTGACGAGCGCGAAGACCATGATGCCGTAGCCGAGCGCGCCGGCGTCGAGGCGTGCATGGTAGCTGTCGATGACATGGGCCTCCTCCAGCGCGCGCACCCGCCGCAGGCAGGGCGGGGCGGTGAGGCCGGCCAGTTCCGCCAGCGCGACATTGGTGATGCGCCCGTTCTCCTGCAACGTCGCCAGGATCGTGCGATCGATCGCATCGAGCGGGTAGCGCGCCATCCTGCCACTTCCTTCCGTCTGTTGCGCCGAGCCATAATATTATTTCGCGGCTCTGCAATTGTCCCACTTTGCGACGCGTCAGAAATGCCACTTTCGATAAGGCAAACAGGCCGTTAACGGTGATGGTCCGACCCCGCCCGATCCGTGGCGGCGGCGGCGATGCGGAGGCGGCAGGTGCGCTTCGACGACATGCTGGCCACCGTGCTCGCTCAGCCGATGACGAACGCGGCCGCGCGGGTGGCGGGGTGGCGCCAGGTCGTCGACCTGCTCGGCCAACGCCGGGGAACGTCGGCCGATCCGGCTGGCGACCGGGCCTATGACTTGCTGCGGACAGTGCGCGGCGAAGTACCGGCGGCGATGCGCGCCGAGGCCGCGCGTGCGATCGCCGGCAGGCGCCTGCCCGCCGAGCTCGTCGCCTTCTTCGCCGAGGAGCCGGCGCCGATCATGGCGCCGCTGGTGATCAGCGCCCGCCTGAGCGAGGGCGAGTGGCTGCGGCTGATGCCGTTCCTGTCGCCGGTGGCGCGCGGCATCCTGCGCCATCGCCGCGATCTCGGCCCGGCGGTGGCGCGCGGCCTGGCAAGCTTCGGCGCCGCCGATTTCGCGCTCGATGCGCCAGCCGGCGTGGCGGCCGAGCCCGGCACGATCGAGGAGCCGGCGCCTGTCACCCCGCCCGTTCCGGACGCCGCGCCGGTCGGCGATGCTCAGATCCGCGAGCTCGTGGCGCGGATCGACGCCTTCCGCCGCGCGCCCCGCCCTGCCGGCGATGAGCCCACGGAGGAGCGCATCGCCACGCCGACCGACAGCTTCCGGTTCGAGACCGCCGCGGACGGGCTGATCCAGTGGGTCGAGGGTGCGCCGCGCGAGCCGCTGATCGGCGTATCCCTCGCCGCCGCGGCCGAACAGCTCGATCACGGCGTCGATGGCCAGGTCGCCGGCGCCTTCCGCCAGCGCGCACGGTTTCGCGACGCCCGCCTCTCGATCGCCGGCGCCGGCCCGGCAGCGGGCGAGTGGCGGATCTCCGGCGTGCCGTTCTTCGATGCCGGCGACGGCCGCTTCACCGGCTATCGCGGCCATGCCCGCCGGCCGCAGGTGCACGAGACGGCTGCGTCGGCGACGGCCGGCGTCGGCCTGCACGGCATGGGCCTCCCGCCGGATTCCTTGCGCCAGCTGGTCCACGAGCTGCGAACCCCGCTCAATGCGGTCGTCGGCTTCGCCGAGATGATCGAGCGGCAGCTGCTCGGCCCGGCCGGCCGCGAATATCGCGACCGCGCCGCCGACATCATCGGCCAGGGCCGGCGCCTCCTCACCACCGTCGATGATCTCGACCTGTCGGCGCGGATCGATTCGGAACGGCTCGCGCTCGATCCGGTCAGCGTCGACGCCGGGCTGCTGCTGCGCCGGCTGCAGCCGGACTATGCGGGCGTCGCGCGATCGCGCGGCGCGACGCTGGAGGTGGCGATTGCCGGCGATGCGCCCGCGATCGATGCCGATCCGGTCGCGCTCGAGCGGATGTTCGCCCGCCTGCTCGCCGCCACCGTCGGCCTCGCCGAGGCGGGCGAGGGCTTCACCGCGGCACTGGACGTCGACGGCGAAGGCGCGGATCGCCGCATCGCGCTCCGCATTACCCGGCCGCGCCTGCTGGCAGGTCGGCAGGCGAGCGCGCTGCTCGATCCCGGCTACGGTCCCGAGGGCGACCTGCCTGACGCGCCGGTGCTCGGCCTCGGCTTCGCGCTGCGTCTCGTTGCCAATCTCGCCGCAGCGGCGCAGGGACGTCTCGACATCGAAGCGAGGTCGTTCGTGCTGCGTCTGCCTGCTCATTCGGAAAGCGCGCTTTCCGGCAATCGCCTGGCCTGATCTTGGCCACTTCCGCCGCCTCGGCAGCGGGCGGGCGGCTGGACGTGCCGCCGCCCGCTTCCGCCCGCGCCGCCTTGCCGGACGCCTTCGGCCGCCGCTTCCTTCTGTTCGTCGATACCGAGGAGGAGTTCGACTGGTATGCGCCGCTGCGCCGAGATGCGCGCGGCACGACCGCACTGCGCGCACTGCCGGGCGCGCAGCGGCGCTTCCACGGCTTCGGCATCGTGCCGACTTACATGATCGATCACCCGGTCTGCTCCGATCCGCGGAGCGCCGAGGCGCTCGGCCCCGCGATCGCCGCCGGCGAGGCGATGGTCGGCGCGCAGCTCCACCCCTGGGTGAACCCGCCCTTTGCGGAGGACGTGAGCGAGCGCAACAGCTTCGTCGGCAACCTGCCCGAGGTCGCCGAACGCGCCAAGCTGACCGCGCTGGTGGGTTGCATCCGAGGTACGTTCGGCCGCGCGCCGCTGGTCTATCGCGCCGGCCGCTATGGGGTCGGGCCGCGCACCGCCGCGCTGCTCGAACAGGCCGGCTTCCGCCTCGACGTCTCGGTCCGCGCATTGTTCGACTATCGACAGGCGGGCGGCCCGGATTTCTCGCAGCATCCCCTCTGGCCGTGGTGGGCCGGGCCGCAAGGCGGACTGCTCGAGCTGCCGCTGGGCGCCGCCTGGACCGGCTGGATGCGTGGCTGGGGCGCGCCGCTCTACCGGCTGGGCGGCACGGTGCCGCGGCTGCGCGGCGCGCTCGACCGGGCGGGGCTGTTCGGGCGGGTCGCGCTGACGCCGGAGGACAATAAGCTCGATCGCGCTCTCGCCGCGATCCGCCGCCTGCTCGACGACGGGCGGCGCACGCGATCGATGCGCTGGATCATGGCGGTGATGCTGTTCCTGACCGTGCTGGCCGCCGCATTGGGGCTGGGCGTGTGGGGCGCGCGCACCCTGCTCG
>CAXTTP010000263.1:0-4194 GCA_964247195.1 uncultured Sphingomonadaceae bacterium | reverse complement strand
GCGCTGGCGGCGGCGTGGTGCGGATCGCGACGAGACGCTGCTCGCCCGCCGCGTCGTCAACTGCAGCGGCCCGCGCGTCGACCTGCGCCACACCGACGAGCCGCTGCTCAAGGGCCTGCTGGCGGCGGGCATGATCCGCAACGACCGCCACCGCCTCGGCCTCGACGTCGATCTCCAGGCGCGCGTGATCGGCGCGGACGGCGTGGCCGACGAGCGGCTGTTCGCGCTCGGGCCGATGACGCGCGGCGCCTTCTGGGAGATCGTCGCGGTGCCCGACATCCGCGTCCAGACCTGGTCGCTCGCCCGCCGCCTCTCCAACGCGCACTGGGTGGGTGGCGAGGGGCTGTAGCTTTACGTTCCGGTTCACGGCAAAAGCGAGCGAGGAGAGGCGGAACATGCCGTTCGAGGCGCAACGCGAACACTTTGCCGAGGAGGGCTACGCCCTGTTCGATCGCGTCCTCCCGGACGACATGCTCGCCATGCTGCGCGAGGCATGCGACGCCTTCGTCGCGCGCGAGGACAAACGGATGGACGCGGCCGGCGTCGACACGATCGGCATCAGCCATCGCGGCCGCCGCTATTTCGCCAACGAATGCCAGCGCGCGCAGCCGGCGCTCAGGCGGATGCTGTTCAGCGGGCTGATGGCGGAAGTCTGCCGCGCGACGCTGGGCGCCGACGCCTATTTCTTCTTCGACCAGTTCGTCGTGAAGGGGCCGGAGGGCGGCATGGCCTTCAGCTGGCACCAGGATTCGGGCTACGTCGTCGGCAATGGCGGCCCGGTCGACCATGCGCCCTATCTGACCTGCTGGTGCCCGCTCGACGACGCGACGGTCGCGAACGGCACGGTGCGGGTGATCCCCCGCAGCCATCGCGCCGGGATCGTCCGCCACGAGCGGCGCGCGGGGAGCAACGATCTGGCAGCGGCACCCGCCGAGGAAGGGATCGCCATCGAGGCGAAGGCGGGCAGCATCGTCGCCTTCTCCAGCCTGCTGCTGCACGCGACCGGCGCCAACCGCACGGACCGGCCGCGCCGCGTCTATCTCGCCCAATATTCGCCGGAGGTGATCCTCGATCCCGGCACCCGCCAGCTCCGCCGCAACGCCATCCCGATCCTGCGCCACGACGAACAGGTGACCTTTGCCTGAGTGCGGGCGCAGCAAGGCGGCGGCGTGACGATCACGCCGGCGCGGCGCTGGCTGCTCCTCGCGCTCGTCATCACCGCCGGCGTCATCAACTATGTCGACCGCCAGATCATCGCCGTGCTGAAGCCGGTCATCGAGGTCGATGCGGGCTGGAGCGACCAGGATTATGGCACGCTCGCCTCGCTGTTCCAGTTCTCGGCCGCGCTCGCCTTCGTCGTCACCGGCCCGATCATCGACCGGCTCGGCGTCAAATGGGCCAACCCGCTGGGCGTCGTCGCCTGGAGCGTCGCCGCAATGGCACATGGCTGGGCGCGGAGCTTCGTCCAGTTCGCCGCCTGCCGGGTCGCGCTCGGCGCGACCGAGGCGATGGGCACGCCGACCTCGATCAAGACGATCGCCACGGTGTTCCCGCCCAACCAGCGCTCGCTGGGTTACGGCCTGTCGAACGGCGCCGCGACCGCAGGCGCGATCGTCACGCCGCTATTGATCCCGGCGGTGGCGGCGGCGGTGGGATGGCGCGGCGCGTTCGTCGTCGCCGGCTCGCTCGGCCTCGGCTGGGCGCTGGCCTGGCTGGCGGTGACGCACAGGCTCACCCTCGAGCCGCCGCCCGAGGCCGTGAAGGGCGGACCGCCGGCCTACGGACTGGTGATCCGCGACCGGCGCACTTGGGCGATCGCGATCGCCAAGGCGTTGTCGGACCAGACCTGGTGGCTGCTGCTGTTCTGGGCACCGGATTTCCTGCACCGCACCTTCGGCCTCGGAGTGAGCGAGCTCGGCGTGCCGCTGGCGATCGTCTACGCCTGCTCGGCGGTCGGTTCGATCGGCGCCGGCTGGATTTCCACCCGCCTGCTCGATCGCGGCTACAGCGTGAACGCGGTGCGCAAGGGCTCGATGCTCGTGTCGGCGCTGCTGGTCGTGCCGATCCCGCTGGCGCTCTACACCGATCATCTCTGGCAAGCGGTCGCCCTGCTCGGGCTCACGCTGGCGGCGCACCAGGGCTTCTCGGTGAACCTGTTCGCCCTGATCGCGGACGTAACGCCGCCGGCGAAGGTCGGCACCGTCACCAGCTTCGGCGCGCTGGTCGGCAATCTCGCCGGCATGAACATCCTGTTCTGGGCGGGCGTGCTGCTCGCCCGCGGCTATGGCTATCTGCCGCTGTTCCTGGTCGCGGCGGTGTCCTACCTGCTCGGGCTCGCGTGGATCCAGCTGCTCCTGCCGCGGCTGGAGCGGATGGCGGATGCGCCGGTCCCGGCGGGCAAGAGGTAAGATGAGCGACGAACGACACGGCATCCTGCTCGCCGCCACGGAACCGGGCGGCCCACACGCCGCCTTCACCCTGCCGCCGACGCCGAAGTTCGAGACCCGCACCGGCGATCTGGCGCTGCCCCGCACCGGCGCCAAGCCCCGCAACATCGTCGTCATCCTGACCGACGATCACCGCTACGATGCGATGGGCTTCATGGGCACGCAGGACTTCGTCGAGACGCCGATGCTCGACCGGCTGGCCCGCGAGGGCGCGCATCTCCGCAACGCCTTCGTCACCACCGCGCTCTGCTCGCCGAGCCGCGCGACGATCTTCACCGGCCTCTACGCGCACCAGCATCGCGTGGTCGACAACAACCATCCGATCGCGCCCGGCCTCGTCTTCTTCCCCGAATATCTTCAGGCGGCCGGCTACGAGACCGCGTTCATCGGCAAGTGGCACATGGGGCTGGAAGGCGACGATCCGCAGCCGGGGTTCGATCGGTGGGTGAGCTTCAAGGGCCAGGGCGACTATTGGCCGAACGGCGACGGCCTCAACGTCGACGGGACACGCATCGCGCAGGACGGTTACCTGACCGACGTGCTCAACGATTTCGCGCTCGACTGGCTGGAGAGCCGGACGCGGGAGAAGCCGTTCCTGCTGTTCCTCGCCCACAAGGCGGTCCATGCCGAATTCTATCCCGCGCCGCGGCATCTCGGCCGCTACGACGGCGCCGTCTTCCGCTATCCCGAGACGATGGCGGCCGGCGTCCAGGGCCGGCCGATGTGGGTCGAGAACCAGCGCAATTCGTGGCACGGCGTCGACTTCGCCTATCATGCCAATCTCGACATCGGCGACTACTACAAGCGCTACATGGAGACCTTCCTGTCGGTCGACGAAGGCATCGGCCGGATCATGGAACATCTCGAGCAGCGCGGCGAACTCGACGACACGCTGATCCTCTACATGGGCGACAACGGCTTCCTGTTCGGCGAGCACGGCCTGATCGACAAGCGCTGCGCCTATGAGGAATCGATGCGCATCCCGATGCTCGTGCGCTGTCCGGCGCTGTTTCCGGGCGCTACGGTCGTCGACCAGGTCGTCGCCAACCTCGACGTGGCACCGATGCTGCTCGGCGTGGCGGGGCTCGAGCCGCCCGGCTGGATGGAAGGGCGCGACATGCTGCCGCTGCTCCAGGGGCGTGACGTGCCGTGGCGCGAGCACCTGCTCTACGAATATTATTGGGAGCGCAATTTCCCGCAGACGCCGACCGTCCACGCGTTGCGCGAGGACCGCTACAAATATGTCCGCTATCACGGCATCTGGGACATAGACGAGCTCTACGACCTGCAGGAAGACCCGCTCGAATCGACGAACCTGATCTTCAGCGCCGGCCATGCGGCGATCGCGGAGCGGCTGAACGTCGCGCTGTTCGACAGGCTCGAAGCCAGCGGCGGACTGCAAATCCCGTTGCCGCGCGACGCCGGAGAGCGCAACATATTGCGCGATGCCGAGGGGCCGACGCTCGCACCCTTCCCAGCCGAGCTGCTGCGGATGCTTGCGCGCTGACACCCGCCGGCACGGGAGAGGACGCAACGCCAGCGGGCAAGGAAAACTTTCTTGCCAACCCAGCCGGTAGAATTACGCCGCAGGCCAAGGCCAAGAGGCCGCCGAGGAAGGGACTTCAAGCGATGACGATGGTTGCCGTTACCGGGGCGCGCCTGCCGCGCCGCCTGCTGCTCGCCGGCGTCGCGGTCGCGGCGTTCGCCGCGACGGCACATGCCCAGGACGCGGCGCCCGCCGTCGCCC
>CAXTTP010000262.1:0-4204 GCA_964247195.1 uncultured Sphingomonadaceae bacterium | reverse complement strand
CGCGACAGCGGCCATAGCCGCGTGCCCGAGCCGCCCGAGAGAATGACTGGCGTGATCTGGCGCAAACTGCTCATGGGTCTCCTGTCCGATCGGGGTTCCTTTAGGCCGGCGCGCGGCGTCAGGTCCAGAATGATCGTCGGGAACGCCGCTTCAGGAAATATTCGTCAATTTATCCGACACTCGCCTCCTGTCGGAATATCTTACGGTGAGTTAGGTCGAGCGCGCGTGATCAGGCTGTTCAAACATTACGTGCCTTATGCGGTGCTGCTGCTCGGCTTCGCCGACTTCCTGCTGCTGATCGTCGCCGCCGAGGCCGGCTGGGTGTTGCGCATCCACCAGCTCGGCCGCGCCGTCGCCCCGATCTACCAGCGCATTCCCCAGTTGCTGAGCTTCGCGGTCGCGCTGCAATGCGCGATGATCGCGGTCGGCGTCTACGGCGTGGAGGCGCTCCAATCGCTGCGCTTCGCCGCCGCCCGCCTGCTCGTCGCGGTGTCGCTCGGCGTCATCCTCTTGTCGATGATGTTCTTCCTGCTGCCCGAGCTTACCCTGTGGCGCTCGAACTCGGTCTACGCGATGGCGATCGCGATCGCGCTCCTGATCCTGGTGCGCGCGCTGTTCGGCGGCCTGATCGGTCACGACGCGTTCAAGCGTCGGGTGCTCGTGCTCGGCGCGGGCGCGCGCGCGCTGCGGCTGCGGGCGCTCGCCGAACGGCCGGGCGCGGGTTTTATAGTCGTCGGCTTCGTGGCGATGAACGATGGCCCGCAACCGATCGCGGAGGCGGTCAACCGCCACCACATCCCCTCGCTCGGCGATCATGTCGTCGCGCTCAACGCGAGCGAAGTCGTGTTGGCCCTCGACGAACGACGCAACTCGATGCCGCTCGCCGATCTCGTCCGCATCAAGACGACCGGCGTGCACGTCAACGAGATTTCCTCCTTTCTCGAGCGCGAGACGGGCCGGGTCGACCTCGACAGCGTCAATCCGTCCTGGCTGATCTTCTCCGACGGCTTCTCCTCCGGCCGGCGGCTATCGAGCGCCGCCAAGCGCCTGTTCGATATCGCCGCGAGCCTACTACTGCTCGTGCTGGCATCCCCGCTGATCGCGATAACGGCGGTGCTGGTGAAGCTGGAAAGCCGCGGCCCGGCCTTCTTCCGCCAGTCGCGGGTCGGGCGCTACGGCGCGCCGTTCGACATCGTCAAGCTGCGCTCGATGCGGCAGGACGCCGAGGTCGCCGGCCGGGCGATCTGGGCGCAGAAGAACGATCCGCGCGTTACCCGCGTCGGCCGCTTCATCCGCAAGGTGCGGATCGACGAGCTGCCGCAGGTGTGGACGGTGCTGACCGGTGCGATGAGCTTCGTCGGCCCGCGTCCGGAGCGGCCGCAGTTCGTCGAGGAGCTGGAGACCCAGATCCCCTTCTATGCCGAGCGGCACATGGTGAAGCCCGGCATCACCGGCTGGGCGCAGATCAACTATCCCTATGGCGCGAGCCTGGAGGATGCCCGCCACAAGCTCGAATACGACCTGTATTACGCCAAGAACTACACACCCTTCCTCGACACGCTGATCCTGCTGCAGACGGTCCGTGTCCTGCTCTGGCCCGACGGCGCGCGCTAGCCGATGCAGACGACTGAGGCGATCGGCCACTGGAGCCATGGCACCGCCGCGATCCTCTTCGCGGCGCTCGCGCTGTGGCAGATGGCGCGCTCGCGCGGCGGCATCCAGCGGCGGTTGCTGGCGCTCGCCTTCGGCCTGACCGCGCTGTGGGCGTTCGTCGTCGCTTATGCCGGCGGCGAGGCGCTCGCCGCCCGCTTCGCCGAATGCGGGCGCAACATCGCCTGGCTGTCGGTGCTGCTGGCGCTCCTTAGCCGTGGCGGCGCGCGCGCGCCGCGCGCCGCGATCGGCCTCTATGCGGTGCTGATGGCGGTGATCGTCATACAGGCCGGTGTGGACGTCCTGTCCGGCGAACCGGCCGGCGGCACCGCCGGGCAGAGCTTCCTGCTTACTTCGCTCACGCTCCGCATGGCGGTCGCGATCGGCGCCCTCATGCTGGTCCACAACCTCTACAACGCCGCCGCGCCCGAGGCGCCCTGGGGCATCCGGCTGCCGCTCATCTGCCTGGCGGCGATGTGGGCGTATGACCTCAACCTGTTCACCGTCGCGTATCTCGGCCGCGCCTGGCCGGTCGAGCTGGTGGCGGTGCGCGGCGTGGTCATGACGCTGCTCGTGCCGCTGTTCGCGCTGGCGAGCTGGCGCAACGCCAAATGGAAGATGCGGGTGTCGCGCGCCGTCACCTTCCAGTCGCTCTCGCTGGTCGCGATCGGCGCTTACCTGGTGTTCATGGTGATCGTCGCGCAGACGGTCGAGCTGATCGGCGGCAGCGATTTCCAGCTCGCCCAGGTCACCGTCGTCGCCGGCCTTTCCGCCGCCGCGCTCGCGCTGATGCCGTCGAGCCGGCTGCGCGCCTGGCTGCGGGTCAAGGTCGCCAAGCATTTCTTCAAGCACCGCTACGACTATCGGGTCGAGTGGATGCGCTTCACCGAGACGCTGGGGCTTGCCGGCGAGAGCGCGGCGCCGCTCGACGTGCGGATCATCCAGGCCGTCGCCGACATCACCGAATCGCCCGGTGGGCTGCTGCTGCTGCCGGCGGACGGCGGCGGCCTCACCGCCGGCGCGCGCTGGAATTGGCCGACGCTCGACGCGCCCGTGCGGGCCGCCTCGGCCGCCTTCGCGCGTCACTGCGAGGAGACCGGGCGGATCATCGAGTTCGATGCGCTCCGCCACGAAGGCACCGGCGCGGCGGAGGATGCGGCGGTCGCGCCCGAATGGATCCTCGCCGAGCCGCGGGCCTGGACGGCGGTGCCGCTGGTCCACATCGAGCGGCTGGTCGGCATCGTCCTGCTCGAGCGGCCGCCGATCGACCGGCTGCTCGACTGGGAGGATTTCGACCTGCTCCGCGTTGCCGGGCGGCAGGTCGCGAGCTATCTCGCCGAGGCGCGCGGGCAGGAGGCGCTGTCCGACGTCAAGCGCTTCGACGAGTTCAACCGCCGCTTCGCCTTCGTCGTCCACGACATCAAGAACCTTGTGAGCCAGCTCAGCCTCGTCGCCCGCAATGCCGAGCGCCATGCCGACAAGCCCGAGTTCCGCGCCGACATGATCGCGACGCTCCGGGATTCGGTCGGCAAGATGAACGAGCTCCTCGCCCGCCTCTCGCAGCACAACAAGGCCCGCGCCGAGGAGCCGCGGCCGGTGGCGTTGCGCGCGCTCGTCGACGGAGTCGCCGCGCTTCGCGCGCGTCAGCACCCGGTCAAGGTCCACGGCCGCAGCGACATCGTCGCGCGGGCCGATCCGATCCGGCTCGAACAGGCGCTCGGCCACCTCGTCCAGAATGCGATCGACGCGAGCCCGGCGGGCGCGCCGGTGTGGCTGCGGGTCGATCGGGACGGGCTGGAAGCGCGCGTCGAGGTCCTCGATCATGGTGCAGGCATGTCCGCCGAGTTCGTTCGCGCCCGGCTGTTCAAGCCGTTCGCCTCGACCAAGGAGGGCGGCTTCGGCGTCGGCGCGTTCGAGGCGCGCTCGCTGGTCGCGGCGATGGGCGGGCGGCTGGAAGTGGAAAGCCGCGAGGGCGCCGGCAGCCGCTTCGCCGTGGTGCTGCCGGTCGCCGATGCCGACCAGATCGAACAACCCGCAGACAGGATCCGTGCGTGATGGCCGAGGAACGCCCCCGCTTGCTGATCGTCGAGGACGATCTCGGACTGCAGCGGCAGTTGCGCTGGGCCTATGACGATTACGAGGTGATCGTCGCCGGCGACCGCGCCACCGCCGTCGAGGCGCTACGCGCGACCGAGCCGGCGGTGGTGACGCTCGACCTCGGCCTGCCTCCCGATCCCGACGGCGTCAGCGAGGGCTTCGCGCTGCTGGAGCAGATCCTCGCGCTGAAGCCCGATACGAAGGTGATCGTCGCCTCCGGCCATGGCGCACGCGAGAGCGCGATGCGCGCGATCGCATCCGGCGCCTATGATTTCTACCAGAAGCCTATCGACATCGACGAGCTCGGCTTGATCGTGGCTCGCGCCTTCCACCTCCACGCGATCGAGCGCGAGAATACGCGCCTCGTCGGCATCGCCCCTGCCGATGCGACCGTGCTAGGCGGCATGATCACCGCCGCGCCGGAGATGCTGAAGGTCGCCCGCACGATCGAGCGCGT
>CAXTTP010000261.1:0-4213 GCA_964247195.1 uncultured Sphingomonadaceae bacterium | reverse complement strand
GAGCGTGTCGATCGCGGTCACCGGATCGGCCATCCGCACCGTTCCGCCCAGCCGCTCGAACTGCGTGACCATGCCGCGCACCAGCGCATTGGTGCCGCCCTTGGCGAACCAGACCCCGCCATCCTTTTCCAGTTTGTGGATCAGCGCGTAGATCGCGCTCGTCGCCGCGGGATTGCCGCCGACCAGCAAAGTGTGGAAGCTCAGCGCCTGACGCAGCTTCTCGTTCTTCACGAAGCTCGACACGATCGAATAGACCGACCGCCACGCCTGGTACTTGGCCAGCGCCGGCGCCGCCCGGATCATCGACCCGAAATCGAGGAACGCCGTCGCGCCGAGCTTCACATAGCCCTCGCGATAGACGCCGCCGGCATAATCGAGGAAGCGGCGATAGCCGGCGACGTCCTCCGGATCGAGCTTGGCGATCTCGTGGCTGAGCGCGGGCTCCTCGTTCGAATAGTCGAAGCTGGTGCCGTCCGGCCAGTTGAGCCGGTAGAAGGGGGTCACCGGCACGAGCGTCACGTCGGCGGCCATGTCGCGTCCGCTGAGCGCCCAGAGCTCGGTCAGGCAGGCGGGATCGGTGATGACGGTCGGCCCGGCATCGAAGGTGAAGCCGTCCCGCTCCCAATAATATGCGCGGCCGCCCGGCCTGTCGCGGCCCTCGACCAGCGTCGTCTGCACGCCTGCCGATTGCAGCCGTATCGCGAGCGCCAGCCCGCCGAACCCTGCCCCTATCACCGCCGCCGTCTTCACGCCCATTCCCTCGCAATTGCCCGCACCGCGCGCGGGATAGGTATCGGCGGCTTGCCGATCAGGATCCGCAACTTGTCGTACAGGGTCGAGCGGCCGGCATAGAAGCGGCCGATCAGCCCGGGGTCGAGGCGGTAGAAACGCTCCATGATGCGATAGCGTTCATCCGGTCGCGCCGCCCGGAACAGCAGGATGCCGAGCAGCCGGTAGAAGCCTCGTTTCCGCCACAGCCCGCGCGCCTGATGGCGGGTAAGCGCGGCGAGCGCGCGCGCGGACAGATCGGGCGCGGCGGCGATGCGCACGGCGAGCCGCACCGCATCGGGAAGCGAATAGCCGGTCATCGGATGAAACAAAGCGGCGCGCATCCCCGCCTTCGCGCCGACCGCGCCGGTCGACGCCCAATAAGCGGCGATGTCGCCCTTCACCACCACCGGCAGCACGCCGGTCTCGATCCGGTTCAATGCGGTCGCGGTCCAGCCGCGCCCGCGCGCATAATCGGCAATCCGCGCCGTCAGCGCCGGCACGTCGAGCGCGGGAGAGTCGCTGTAATAGGTGTCTTCCACGAACACCGAATGCGCGTCGAACGGCAGCAGGTAGACGAAGCGATAGCCGTCGATCTGCGCCACCGTCGCGTCCATCACCACCGGCCGGGTGAGGCCGTGCGGCTCGTCGAGGTGGAGGAGCTGGCCGACGAACTTCTGCCAGCCGAGATCGAGACGGCCGAGATCGCCCGGCCCGCGCGCGTCGATCACCGCGCGCGCCGCGACCCGGCCGCCGCCCTCCAGCAGGATACCGTCCTGGTCGATCGCGGCGGCCCGCCCCATCACGATCGCGTGGGCCGGCAGCGCCGCCCGCAGCACCGCGTCGAGCCGCTCCGATTCGATCGCGTTATAACCCTGGTCGAAGCCGCGGGCGTGGTCCGGGAAGGCGACGTCATAGCCCTCCCAATGGTGGCAGACGAGCGGCTCGACCAGCCAGCGGTCGGCGCCCACTACGTCGCTGTCGAAGAAGGACCAGACATGGTTGCCGCCGATCGTGCCCGCCTCGACGATCGCGATCCGGAGCTCGGGCCGCCGCCGCGCCAGCGCCAGTGCGACGAGGCCGCCGGCGAGCCCGCCGCCGGCGATCGCCACGTCAAAGGCTTCCGAACCGGCCATCGCAGGCACGCTCTATAGGGTGGGGAGCCGATCGCCAACCACGGCCGGGATGACGGCGGGGGATCGAACGGCTAAGAGCAGGCGATGCCTCCGGCCGCCGCCATCCTCCTTTCGATGATCGCAATGACGCTGATCGTCGGCGTGCGCTACCTGATCGCCAGCGGCGGCTTCGCGCTTGCCACCCGCCGCCGCCGGCCCGGCCTCTATGCCGGCCAGCGCGGCCAGATCGGGCGCGAGATCGGCTGGTCGCTCGCGTCGGCGGCGATCTACGGCGCGCCGGCCGGCATCGTCGCCTGGGGCTGGCGGGCGCATGGCTGGACGCGCATCTATGCAGACGCGCATGCCTTCCCCTGGTGGTGGTGGCCGCTCTCGATCCTTGCTTATCTCGCCGCGCACGATGCATGGTTCTACTGGACGCACCGCGCGATGCACCGGCCCCGCCTGTTCCGCGCCGCCCACGCCGTCCATCATGCCAGCCGCCCGCCGACCGCCTGGGCGGCGATGAGCTTCCATCCCTGGGAGGCGCTGACCGGCGCGATAGTGATCCCCGCGCTCGCCTGCCTCGTGCCGATCCATGTCGCCGCGCTCGGCGTTGTGCTTTCGGTAATGACGTTCATGGGCGTCACAAATCACATGGGGTGGGAGATTTTTCCGCAAGCCGTGGTAACGGGGCGGGCGGGACGGTGGCTGATCACGGCCAGCCACCACCAGCGGCATCACCGCGAGTATGGGTGTAACTATGGCCTCTATTTTCGCTTCTGGGACAGCATCTGCGGCACCGATCGGGGGCTGGGGGACTTTGGGCCGCCGGCTCGGCGCGGCCTTGATCCTGGTCGGCATGCTGCCGGCGGCGAGCCCGCCCGCCCGGCTTGACCTGGGGCTGGAAGGCCTGCGCTCCGGCCGCGGCGTCGTCCGCATCTGCCTGACGCGCGAGCCCGATCACTTTCCCGATTGCCAGTCCGATCCCGGCGCCCGCCACGCGACGGTCCGCGCCGGCGAGCCGGTGCCGCGCTTCGACGACCTGCCGTCGGGCGACTATGCGGTCGCCCTCTTCCATGACGAGAACGACAACGGCCGGCTCGATCGCGTCGCCGGCATCCCGACCGAGGGCGTCGGCTTCTCGAACAATCCGCGCCTGATCTTCGGCCCGCCGCGATTCGTGGAGTCGAGCTTCGCCGTCACCGACCTGCCGATCGACGAGACCGTGCGCGTCAAATATTTCCTTTGAGGCATCGCCAGGGCCGCCTACATTAGCGGCATTCCCCGGGGGGCCGTCGATCCACGGCTGAGAGGGGGGCAGGAGCCCCCGACCCGCAGAACCTGATCCGGCTGACACCGGCGTAGGGAGGGAGCGCGGGCTCCCCCCTCGTTCTCCGCCCCGATTGGAGAACATGCGATGGCCGACATTCCCGCGCGCACCGAACTAAAGGTCACCACCGGCCCGATCCGCGGCTCCGCCAAGATCCATGTCGGCCCGCACCGCGTCGCGATGCGCGAGATCGCGCTCGAACCGTCCTGCGGCGAGCCGCCCCTGCGCGTCTACGACACCTCCGGTCCCTATACCGATCCGGACGTCCGCATCGACATCATGGGCGGCCTGCCCGAACTGCGCCGCGACTGGATCCGCGGCCGCGGCGATGTCGACGAGGTGGCGAGCCGCGAGGTCCGCCCCGAGGATAACGGCCAGCTCGGCCCGGACCGCTCGGGCGGCGTCCAGCCCTTCCCCAACGTCCGCCGCCGCGTGCTGCGCGCCAAGCCGGGGATGAACGTCAGCCAGATGCACTATGCGCGCAGGGGGATCATCACTCCCGAGATGGAATATGTGGCGATCCGCGAGAATGTCGGCCGCGCCGCGCTCAAAGAGGCGCTGATCCGCGACGGCCAAGATTTCGGTGCCTCGATCCCCGATCACGTCACGCCCGAGTTCGTCCGCGACGAGGTCGCCCGCGGTCGCGCAATCATCCCGTCGAACGTCAACCATCCCGAGAGCGAGCCGATGGCGATCGGGCGCAACTTCCTGGTCAAGATCAACGCCAACATCGGCAATTCCGCGGTCGCCTCCAACGTCGCGAACGAGGTCGACAAGATGGTGTGGTCGATCCGCTGGGGCGCGGACACGGTGATGGACCTCTCGACGGGGCGCAACATCCACGACACGCGCGAGTGGATCGTCCGCAACGCGCCGGTGCCGATCGGCACCGTGCCGATCTACCAGGCGCTGGAGAAGGTGGGCGGCATCGCCGAGGACCTGACCTGGGAGATCTTCCGCGACACGCTGATCGAGCAGGCCGAGCAGGGCGTCGACTATT
>CAXTTP010000260.1:0-4214 GCA_964247195.1 uncultured Sphingomonadaceae bacterium | reverse complement strand
GTTCTTGAGCGCCACCGCCGGTTGCGCGCGAGCGACGGTGGCGGCCGGCACCAGGCTGCCGGCAAGTGCCGCGGCGAGGCCCAGCAGCAGGAACAGCACGGCGGCGCCTGGCGCGAACGACAGCGGCGCGCGCGCGCCGTCGAAATAGCCCCCACCGAGGTCGCCGCCGAGCAGATCGAGCGCGGTCGCGGCGAGCCCGACACCCAGCCCCAGCCCCGCGATCGCGCCCACTGCACCGACCAGCGCGCCCTCCACGGCGAGCTGGCGGATCAGCATCGCCCGCTCCGCGCCGAGCACGCGCAGCAGCGCGAATTGCGGTGCGCGGCGCGTCACGGACAGCGACTGCGCCGAATAGACCAGGAACGCGCCGGTCAGCAGCGCGACCAGCGCCAGCATGTCGAGATTGACGCGATAGGCACGTGACAGGCTGTCGCTGCTCTCGGCGTCGCTGGACGCATCGGCGAGTGCGGCATCGGACGGCAGGATGGCGGCAATGGCGGCCCGCATGCGGCGGGGATCGGTGCCTTCGGCGAGCTTCAGGTCGACGCGATCGAGCCGACCGAGGCGGCCGAAGCGCCATTGCGCGGCGGCGATGTCGATCATCGCGACCGCCTGATCGGCGGGAACGCCGGGCAGGGTACCGGCGATGACGAAGCGGGCGCGGCGGCCCGCCGCTACCAGCTCGATCGGCTCGCCCTGCCGGCGCCCGCTTGCCGCCAGCGCCGTCGAGGACAGGAACAAGGCATCCGCGTCGAACAGCCGCTCCGGGGGCGCGTCGGGATCGGTTGGCCGTCCGATCAATCCCGGCGTCACCGCGGCCGCGCGCAGCACGTCGAGGCCAACCAGCGTGAGCGGCGTATCGCCCGCGCCGAGGCGGGTGCGCAGGGCCACGACCGGGCTTGCCGCCGCGACGCCGGCCATCCGGGCAAGCCGCGGATAGAGCCGCTCGTCGAAGCCGGCCGGGCTCGCCGCTTCCACCCGCAAGTCGGCATCGCCCGCGACGGTGTGGAGCGCGGAGTCGAACGCGGTCAGTGCGGACGCGTTGACGAGGTGGACCGCGAAGCCGAGCGCCACGCCGATCGCGATTGCCGCCGCGGCCAGCGCGACCCGCGCCGGATGCGCGCGCCACTCGCCGCCGATCATCCAGCCGATCGCGGTGGCGCTCACGGCGGTCCGCCAAGGCGTGGCGCGAGGCCGGCGCGGGTCAGCGTCAGCGTCCGGTCGGCGATGCCCGCGGCCACCTCCGAATGGGTGACGAGCAGGGCGGCCGCGCCCGCCTCGCGGACCTGTGCCGCAAACAGGGCGAGCACGCGGTCGGCGGTTTCGGGATCGAGATTGCCGGTCGGCTCGTCGGCAAGGATCAGCGCCGGGCGGTGGACCAGCGCACGGGCGATCGCGACCCGCTGCAGTTCGCCGCCGGACAGGACGCGGGGATAATCTTGAGCGCGGTCCCCCAGGCCGACCGCATCCAGCATCGCCGCCGCGCGGCGCCGCGCCTCGCCGCCGGCCGCGCGCAGCAGCACCAGCGGCAGCGCGACGTTCTGCACCAGCGTCAGGTGCGGCAGGATGTGGAAAGCCTGGAACACGAAGCCGATCCGCGCGCGCCGGAGGCGGGTGCGGGCGTCCTCGTCGAGCGGCTCGATCGCAGTGCCGTCGATCCGGACGCTGCCGGCGTCCGCCACGTCGAGCCCGGCGACGAGGTTGAGCAAGGTCGACTTGCCGACCCCGGATTCGCCCATCACCGCGACCAGCTCGCCCGCGCCGACGGCGAGGTCTAGCCCGGCGAACAGGGTGCGGGGGCCCGGCACCGTCTTGGCGAGGCCGTGGAGGACGAGGAGCGGCGCAGCCATGGATCAGCTTAGGCGACCCGCGACCGAACGTGAACCCGTCGCCGACGGCATTGTCATGGCACCGGGCCGCGCCGTAGCCTATATGCCGCCATACGATCGCGACGGAGCTTCGCCGCGACAGCGGAGGATGGCATGCGCTACAGGCAGCTCGGGCGGACCGGCCTCAAGGTTTCGGAAATCTGCCTCGGTGCGATGACCTTCGGCGGCGGCGGCGAGAATGCCGGCATCTGGAAGGCGATCGGCAATGTCGACCAGGCCGGCGTCGACGCGCTGGTCGGCCGCGCCGTCGAGGCCGGCGTCAACTTCATCGATACAGCCGACGTCTATTCGAACGGCCACTCCGAGCAACTGCTCGGTCAGGCGATCCGCAATCTCGGCATCCGCCGCGAGAGCCTCGTGATCGCGACCAAGGTGTTCGGCTCGACCGGTTCCGGCCCGAACGATGCCGGCGCGTCGCGCGGGCATATCATGGACGGCATCAAGCGCAGTCTGGAGCGGCTGCAGCTCGATCATGTCGACCTCTACCAGATCCACGGCTTCGACCGGCGAACGCCGCCCGAGGAGACACTGCGCGCGCTCGACGATCTCATCCGCGAGGGGCTGGTGCGCTATGCCGGCGTGTCGAACTGGCCGGCGTGGCGGATGATGAAGGCGCAGGGGATCTCCGAGGCGGAGGGGCTCGCCCGGTTCGAAACGGTCCAGGCTTATTACTCGATCGCCGGCCGCGACCTCGAGCGCGAGATCGTGCCCTATCTGAGCGAGGAGAAGCTCGGCCTGATGGTGTGGTCGCCGCTCGCTGGTGGCCTGCTCTCGGGCAAGTTCGGGCCCGGCGCCGAGACCGAGGAGGGATCGCGGCGCGCCGCGTTCGACTTCCCGCCGGTCGATCTCGATCGCGGCTGGGCCTGCGTCGCGGCGATGCGCGAGATCGGCCAGGCGCACGGCGTCTCGGTCGCGCGCGTGGCGCTTGCCTGGCTGCTCGCGAAGCCGCACGTGATGAGCGTCATCGTCGGCGCCAAACGGATCGAGCAGCTCGACGACAATCTCGCCGCCACCGAACTCACGCTCGGCGAGAACGAGCTCGCCCGGCTCGACGCGGTGAGTGAGCTGCCGCCGGAATATCCGGGCTGGATGCTGGCGCGGCAGGGTTCGGACCGCTAGCGGCCGGAACCTCGCCGCCGGTCGCGGCTTGATGGCGGATGATGGTAAGCCCGCCTCCCGCGCCGGTCCGGCTGTTCCACGTCTCCGACGTCCATTTCGGCCGCGAGGACGAGGCGGCGGTGCGCTGGTTCACCGACATCGTCCTTGCCGAGCGGCCGGATGCGGTGCTGATGACCGGCGACCTCACCATGCGGGCGCGGTCGGCCGAGTTCGCCGCCGCCGCCGCATGGGTGAAGTCGCTCGAGGTGCCGGTGACTATCGAGCCCGGCAATCACGATCTGCCTTATTACAATCCGCTGCGGCGGATCTTCCGACCCTATGCCCGCTATGCCAAGCTCGAGCGGTCGATGGAGCGCGAGATCGATCTCGGCGGCGTCTGGATCGTGCCGCTGAAGACGACGGCGCGGTTCCAGTGGCGGCTGAACTGGTCGTGGGGCGTCGTCAGCCCCGGCAGCCTGGCCCGCGCGCTCGAGCGCCTTGCGGCATGCCCGCCCGGTGCGCTCGCCATCGTCGTCTGCCATCATCCGCTGATCGAGGGCGTCGCGCAGGCCGGACACAGCCGCACCCATGGCGGTCCGGAAGCATTGGCGGCGCTGGCGAAGGGTGGCGCCCGGGCGGTGCTGAGCGGCCACGTCCATGATCCGTTCGACATCGTCTCGCCGGAAGGGCCGCGCCTGATCGGCGCCGGCACTCTGTCGGAACGGGTACGATCGACGCGGCCGTCGTTCAACGCGCTGACGATCGCCGATGGCCGGCTCGACGTCATGGTTCGCGAGATGGCGTAGCGCGCCGGCGGCTGAATCAGAACGGGCCGCCATTGCTGGCGGCCCGAACTTTATAGCAGGTTGGAAGAAGCGCCTACCGCTTCGAGAACTGGAAGCTGCGGCGGGCCTTGGCGCGGCCGTACTTCTTGCGCTCGACCGCACGGGCATCGCGGGTCAGGAAGCCTGGATCGAGGAACTCGCCGCCATCGTCCGCAAGGCTGCCTGAGGTGACCCGGCAGCGATCAAAGCGGTCGCTTGGATGAGCTACTCGTTCGATTTTAGCTTCCTGTCCGAGTATTGGCCCGACCTTCTGCTCGGCGCTTGGCAGACACTGCGGATGGCCGTTCTCTCCTGTGTGCCAGGCGTCGCCCTGGGTATCGTGGTGGCCAGCCTGCGCCGCAGCGGCCCGGCGTCACTCCGCTGGGTGCTGCGCTGCTACGTC
>CAXTTP010000259.1:0-4231 GCA_964247195.1 uncultured Sphingomonadaceae bacterium | reverse complement strand
GTCCGCCATCCCGTCGCGCTCGGCCGCGCCGCCGCCGCCAATGCCGGCGCGGCCGCGGCTGGCGGCGACCTGCTGATCTTCCTCGACGGCGATACGCTGGCCGCGCCGGGGATGGTCGCGGCGCATCTTGCCGCGCACGACGCGGGTACCGGACTCGT
This sequence comes from uncultured Sphingomonadaceae bacterium, assembly GCA_964247195.1. Classification (GTDB taxonomy): domain Bacteria; phylum Pseudomonadota; class Alphaproteobacteria; order Sphingomonadales; family Sphingomonadaceae; genus JAQGLK01. The sequence goes on along the minus strand of CAXTTP010000259.1, from coordinate 4,073 downwards.
GGGCCGCGGCGAGACCTGGCACCTGCGCTCGACGCGGCTCCTCGCCGATCCCGAGAGCGGCGCGCCGTGGCCGCATGCCCGCGCCCGGATCGAGGCGATGCCGGCAGGCGAACGGGCGCGGCTTGGCGTCACCCGCGACCAGATCGTGGGCGACTTCGCCGCCGTTGCCGCCCGTGGGACCGCCGGAGTCTATCCCGGCGTCGCACCCGCCCGCCTCCACGCACTCGAGATGGCGGCGCTCCGCGATCGCGCCGGCAGCCCGTCGCTTTGGGCGGCGGCGAGCGGCAGCAACCTCTCCGTCCGCCGCGCCGCCTTTCACGCCGCCGGCGGCTTCGACGTGCGTCTCGATATCAACGAGCATCGCGAGCTGGCGCTGCGCCTGGTGCACGCCGGTGCCCGCATGATCCCGGTGCCGGCGGCGCGGACTTATCACATGATCCACCGCAGCGGCTGGCGCGATCCGCTCGTCGAGACCGGCTGGGAGGAGGCGTTCCGCCGCCGCCATCCCGCCGCGCCGCTCAACCGGCTGAAGCGCTGGTGGCACACGCTGTCGGCCGGCGGCGCCGTACCGGACTGGTTCGACGATGCCGCCTGATCGTACGCCGGTCGCGATCGTGGCGCTTGTCGCGGCAGACGAGCGCGAGACGATCCTGGGCGCCGCGCGCCGGCTCAGCCATTGCCTGGACGATGCGCAGGGCGGGAGCGGCTGGCCGGTGCGCCTCCACTTCGCCGGACCGGACGTGCTATCGCCAGGGCCGAGTGCGGCGCTGATCGCCTCGCTGCGCGCCGACGACGATCTCTTCGCGGCGCCTGTCGAAGTCCTCGCCGCGCGCTGGGCCGCCCGGGTCGCCGAAGCACGCGCGGCCGGCCATGCGACGATCCTGATGCCCACCCTCTTCCGCCACGTCGCCGATGCGGCGACGCGGCCGGAACGGATCGAGCGGCTCCGCCGCCTCGACCTGCTGCTGGTCGGGATGTCGCGCGCGCAGGACGTGCAGCTCGTCGATCTTGACCGTGCCTTCGCGCTGGTCGGCGCACGAACGCTGGGCGGTGACTATCGCGGGCAGGGGCCGCTTGCGCCGGCGATCGCGGCGCATGCGATCGTCGCCGCGCTGCTTGCCGCCGGGCTGGACGCGACGGTGCCGGCGGCGCGACAGGAGCAGGCGGCGCGCCGCAATGGCGGCCGCGAGGCGATCGCGGCGATCGTCGCTCGCCACCTGGGGGAACAGGCATGATCTACCGGCTGGCGGTGCCCGCGACGATCGAGGACACGGGCGAGGTGCGGGTGCTGGAGTGGCATGGCGCTCCCGGCGACCGGATCGCGGCCGGCGCCCTCCTCGTCGAGCTCGAGACGCAGAAGGCGCTGATCGAGGTCCGCGCGACGCAGGCCGCGATCCTGCGCGTGATCGCCGCGACGGAGGGCGCCTGGTGCCCGCTCGGCGCCGACCTCGCTTTCCTCAGCGACGGCGCCGACGAGCCGCTGTCGGCCGAGCGGCCGCCCGGGGAGTGGCTCGCCGACTTCCAGATCGGCTGAGCCGCCGCCGCTAGCGGGGAGCGAACCCGGGCACCCCGGCGGCGGCGATCAGGCGGACGAACTCGCCCCGGATCTCGTCCTGCAGCGCGCCGCTGGGGTGGACGCCGTCGGGCAGGTGCGCGTGCATGCCGAGATCGGCGACGATCGCGTCGGCATCGACGATGTGCAGCGAATTATGCGCGCGGGCGAGATCGTGAAGCATGAGGTTCAGCGTCTTGGCGCGCAGCGAGCCCAGCGACGCGAATGAGGCCGGGTCGAGCGCGGCATAGTTCTGGATCTGCTCATAGGCCTGGGTCGACACGCTGTTCAGCACGAACAGCTTCGCTCCGGTGCGCGCGGCGAGCTCGGCCAGGAATGTGTCGTAGTCCGCGCGGATGTCGTCGGGCGTGCGCGACAGCGGCTCGAAACTGGTGCGCAGCCAGTGGCGCACCGCCGGTCCGATCGTCGCGAGGCGGAAGCCGTGGCAGTTGAGCGTGTAGCCGAGCCGGCGATGGCGCCCGGCCTGCGGCAGCTCGGCGGTGAGCGACAGCGACAGCGCCTGCGCCGCCGCACCTTGGTGGAGGCCGGTCGCGCTCAGCAGGTCGGTCGTCTCGGTCAGGAACGGGCGGGTCAGGAGGTCGAGCAGCGCGCTCATGAACAGCCAGTCCGCCGGGCCCGGCGGGTGCGGGCCGGAAAGGAAGCTCGCCGCCATGTCGGCGCGGATCGCGGCGCGGTCGGCATCGGTGAAGCGGAGCTGCTCGGTCAGCGTGCGCGCGCAGGGGACGAGCGGCTCGTCCTGCGCCGCGATCAGCTGCACCGGCCCGGCCAGCCGCCCGAACATCTCGCCGAAATGTCCGCTGTCGCCGCGCAGCAGCGTCCCCTGCTCGCAGGTGCCGAGGCCGATTAGCGTCGTTCGCGGCACCCCGCCCCACCAGGCGCGGGTGCGATCGTGCCAGCCGGTGAGCAGCCCGGACCGATCGCCCGCGCTCTCCCCGACCCGGCGGCCGGCCAGCATCAGCAGCCGCGCGTCCTCGGCCATGGCGGGGGCCCCCTCGACATGGCCGATGAGGAGCGCGGGGTCCCAGCCGAGGCTGTTCAGCCGGTCGAGATAGCCGCCCCGCGACGCGGCGGCCGCAGGGTGGAAGCAGCCGGCGGCGCTCGGCGCGAAGGCGACCTGCAGATCCGGCGCTTCCTCCGCGAAGGTGGCCGTGGCGCCAGCGCCGGCGCCGGGGATCAGGCCGATATTGCAATAAGCGACGGGCTGGCCGGCGCGGACCGGCTGGCCGTCGGCGCACAGCCAGCGGATGCCGGAGCGCACGACCGAATGACCGGGAACGTCGAGCGGCCCTGCGCGCAGCGGCGTTGCGGTCACGCGTCGCCTGCCCACCAGTCGGCATGATGCAGGATCGCCGCGACCGTGCAGCGCACCGCCCGCGCCGGCAGGCCGTCGAGCGGCGTTGTCGCATCCGTCGAGAGCAGCGCCAGCGATCCGCCTGCCGCGATCGGCTCGCCCGGCTCGGCCAGCCGCAGCCGCAGCCAGGCCGCCTCGCGCAGCACGATCCGGCAGGTGGTGACCGGCGGGCAATCCTGAACGAGGCCGGCGCTCAGGTCGACGCGCAGGTCGAGCAGCGCCGCGCCGGGCATGGCCTGCGCGCCCGCCGCCACGTGCCAGGCCAGCAGCGTGCAGCGCGCGCCGGATCCGAAGTCGGGTAGAGGCAAAGCGAGCAGCACCGTCTGCGATCCTGCCATCCCGGCGGGCGCTTGCCCAGATCGACAGGCCCAAGCTTGCGCCGACAATGCGTTGACTCTTCGACGGTTGGAACAGAACATGAACATGCGAGTCGCATGGCCATGTTGCATGAAACCTCCGAACGGGGAACCTACCCTCACCCCACCCCCATGCTGGAGGAGGCGTGCGCCGCCGCGCCCGGCGATGCCGCCGCCGCCCTCGCCTTCGCGCTCGCCCGGATCGGCGACGCGCCGGGACGGATGCCGATGCTGGTGACGCCGCGCCGCTGGCTTGCCGAACATGGCCGGCCGTTCGCCCCGGGCATCGTGCCGCGCGACGCCTGCCTGCTGCTGGTGGCGACCCGCAACGAGACCGACGCGCTCTGGGCGATGGAGCAGGCGTTGCGCTCCGGGGCGGTCGCCGGCGTGGTCGGCACGGTCGAGCAGGCGTCGCTCACCCAGACCCGCCGACTCGATTTCGCCGCGCGCGAGGGGGGCTGCACGGCCGTCCTGCTGCGGAGCAGGGGCGACGGCCTGAGCGCGGCGCGGCGGCGCTGGCGGATCGCCGCCATGCCCGGCGCGGCCCATAGCCTCGATGCCCGCGCCCCCGGCCGCTGGCGGCTGCACGCCGAGCTCGTGCGCCGCCGCGACGGACCGCCGGGCGCCTGGATGCTGGAGCAGGACGATGGGACGAACCGTCTCCGTCTGGCTGCCCGACTGGCCGATCACGGTCTGGTCGCGGACGGCCGGGCGCACGTCGCCGCCTGACGGCACCCCCTTCGCCCTGGTCGAGCGCGGGCCCCGCGGCCTGGCGCTCCGCGCCCTCAACGCC
>CAXTTP010000258.1:2967-4261 GCA_964247195.1 uncultured Sphingomonadaceae bacterium | reverse complement strand
TTCGTGCTGTGCGAGATCGGCGGCACCGTCGGCGACATCGAATCGCTGCCGTTCATGGAGGCGATCCGCCAGCTTCGGAACGATCTCGGGAGGGCGAACGCGGTGTTCGTGCACCTGACGCTGGTGCCCTATATCGCCGCCGCCGGAGAGCTAAAGACCAAGCCGACCCAGCACAGCGTGCGCGATCTCACCAGCCTCGGCATCCAGCCCGACGTGCTCGTCTGCCGCTCCGACCGGCCGCTGCCGGAGGGCGAGCGCGCCAAGATCGCCTTGTTCTGCAACGTCGCCAAGGAAGCGGTGATCTCGGCGCTGGACGCCAAGAGCATCTACGCCGTGCCGCTCCAATACCATGCCGAGGGGCTCGACCAGGCGGTGCTGACCGCTTTCGGGATCGCACCCGGCGGCTCGCCCGATCTGCGCCGCTGGGCCGACATCGTCGACCGGGTGCGCAATCCGGAGGGCGAGGTGACGGTCGGCGTGGTCGGCAAATATACCGGCCTGCTCGATGCCTATAAGTCGCTGCACGAGGCGCTCGTCCACGGCGGCATCGCCCATCGCGTCAAGGTCAACATTCGCTGGATCGAGGGCGAGCTGTTCGAGCAGCCGGGATCCGACGTCGCCGCCCAGCTCGAGCCGTGCCACGCGATCCTCGTTCCCGGCGGCTTCGGCGAGCGCGGCACGGAGGGCATGATCGAGAGCGTCCGCTTCGCGCGCGAGCGCAAGGTGCCCTATTTCGGCATCTGCCTGGGCATGCAGATGGCCTGCATCGAGGGTGCGCGCAACATCGCCGGCATCGCCGGCGCGGGCACCACCGAGTTCGGGCCGACCGCCGAGCCGGTCGTCGGCCTGATCACCGAATGGATGTCCCAGGAGGGGCTGCAGAAGCGCCGGGAGGGCGGCGACCTGGGAGGCACGATGCGGCTCGGCGCCTATCCTGCGCGGCTGTCCGGCAACAGCCATGCCGCCGCGATCTACGGCGTCTCCGACATCTCGGAGCGGCATCGCCACCGCTACGAGGTCAACGTCCATTATCGCGCTGCGCTGGAGGATGGCGGGCTAGTCTTCTCCGGCATGTCGCCGGACGGTCAGCTTCCCGAGATCGTCGAGCGGCCGGAGCATCCGTGGTTCGTGGGCGTCCAGTTCCACCCCGAACTGAAGTCCAAGCCGTTCGACCCGCACCCGCTGTTCGCGAGCTTCATCGGCGCCGCGCTGCGGCAAAGCCGGCTGGTCTAGCCCGCGGCGGTCGGCTCAATTGCCGAACGAATTGAGGAGGGCCAGCGCCGCCTGCTGATCC
>CAXTTP010000258.1:0-2957 GCA_964247195.1 uncultured Sphingomonadaceae bacterium | reverse complement strand
GATCCTGCGATGGCGGCGCGGCATCGTCGGCATTATTCGATGCGTGCGATCCGCCGGCGAAGTCGACCGCCATCCAGATGATCCCGGCCGCCCAGAACAAGGCTATCCAGCGGCTCCGAAATATCGAACTATAGCGGAACGGGAACATGGCCGAGACCATGAACCCGCCACCGTTAGCGACAGGTGAAGGCGATCACGGCCCTTCGGTGAGCGGGTCGCCACCGGCGCCCACGACCGGGTCGCTCGGTATCGGCAGGATCGGATCGGTCGGTGTCGGCACCGGGTCGTCCATCGGGACGTTGACGGGATCTTCCGGAACAGGTGGCTGGCTGGCCATTGCGCGTCTCCTTCCCGTATTGAACGCACGAGCCGCGCCGCGGAGCCGTCCGCACTGCCAGGTGGAAACGAGGATCGGTCGAATCGAAAACGCCCGGATCGTTTCCGACCCGGGCGCCTGCGTGACGAATGCTCGTCAACCCCCTTATTGGTGGCTTCTAGAGCCCGCGCGCATCCCCGTCCCCTATGCCGGCGATGCGGGGCTGCAGCCTCCCCGAACCAAGGCCTTTGCCTGTGTCCGTGAACAGGCTGCTAGGCAAAGATTCGTCTTTTGTCATCGCCGCTCTGCCGGGCTCGCAACGAAAGACCCGCCGCTGTGCCCAATGCGCAACAGCATTGCGCCGGTTGCTCCGGGTGGCCGACCTTTCTAGAGCGTGCAGACCCTGCCGTGGTCTAGCCCGGCGCCGAGACCCGATCGATCATGCGCCTGTCCCGACACTTCCTGCCCGTCGCCAAGGAATCGCCCGCCGACGCCCAGATCGTCAGCCACAAGCTGATGCTGCGCGCCGGGCTGATCCGCCAGACCGCCGCGGGAATCTATGCTTGGCTGCCGCTCGGCCATCGCGTGCTCCGCAAGATCGAGCAGATCGTCCGCGAGGAGCAGGACCGCGCCGGCGCGATCGAGCTGCTGATGCCGACGCTCCAGTCGGCCGACCTCTGGCGCCAGTCGGGCCGCTACGACGCCTACGGGCCGGAGATGCTGCGGATCACCGACCGGCACGATCGAGAGATGCTCTACGGGCCGACCAACGAGGAGATGATCACCGCGATCTTCCGCGATTCGGCGCGGAGCTACCGCGATCTGCCGCGCACGCTCTACCATATCCAGTGGAAGTTCCGCGACGAGGTGCGCCCGCGCTTCGGCGTGATGCGCGGCCGCGAGTTCCTGATGAAGGATGCCTATTCGTTCGACATGGACGAGGCCGGCGCGCGCGCGAGCTATTATGTCCAGCTCGCCGCCTATCTGCGCACCTTCCAGCGGCTCGGCGTGAAGGCGGTGCCGATGAAGGCGGCGAGCGGGCCGATCGGCGGCGATCTCAGCCACGAGTTCATCGTCCTCGCGCCGACCGGCGAGAGCGAGGTCTTCTACGACGCCGCGTTCGACGAGTTCGACTGGAACGGCGCGGCCGATCCCGCCGCGCTGTTCGGGCAGGTGAGCGCCATGTACGCCGCCACGGACGAGACCCACGAACCCGCCCGCTGGGCCGACGTGCCCGCCGATCGCCAGCGCCAGGGGCGCGGCATCGAGGTCGGCCACATCTTCTATTTCGGCACCAAATATTCCGCCGCGATGGGCATGAAGGTGCAGGGCCGCGACGGCGGCGAGGTCGTGCCGCACATGGGCAGCTACGGCATCGGCGTGTCCCGGCTCGTCGCCGCGATCATCGAGGCGAGCCACGACGACGCCGGCATCGTCTGGCCGGATGCGGTCGCTCCTTATGCGGTCGGCCTCGTCAACATGCGTGCCGACGATGCGCGCTGCACGACTGCGGCGGACGAGCTCTATGCGAAGCTGCAGGCAGCGGGCGTCGATACGCTGTACGACGACCGCGATGAGCGCGGCGGCGCCAAGTTCGCGACGATGGACCTGATCGGCCTGCCCTGGCAGATCGTGATCGGCCCGAAGGGGCTCGACAAGGGCATCGTCGAACTCAAGCGCCGCGCGACCGGCGAGAAGGTCGAGCTCTCCGTCGAGGACGCGCTGGCGCGCGTGAAGGGATGATCCTCTCCCGTTACGAGCGGATGATCGCCCGGCGCTATCTCCTCCCCGGCAAGGGCGAGGGGATCATCGCCGTCGTCGCGGGTTTCAGCCTTGGCGGCGTCATGCTGGGCGTCGCCGCGCTGGTGATCGTGATGAGCGTGATGAACGGCTTCCGCGCCGAGCTGTTCGACAAGATCGTCGGGCTGAACGGCCATGCCGTGATCCAGGGCTATGGCGGCCGCCTGCCGGACTGGCAGCCGATCGTGCGCGCGGCCAAGGCCACCCCCGGCGTGACGCAGGCGATCCCGCTGATCGAGCAGCCGCTGATGGCGAGCTTCGAAGGCCGGGTCGAGGCGGTGCTGGCGCGCGGCATGGAGGTGCCCGACATCACCGGCAACCCGGTGATCCGCGACAAGGTCGTCGCCGGCAGCCTTCGCAACGTGACGCCCGGCAGCGGCAACGTGGCGATCGGCGCGCGGCTCGCCGAGGCGCTGGGCGCGACGGTCGGCGGCCAGATCAGCCTGATCTCGCCGCAGGGCCAGACCACGCCGTTCGGCACCGTGCCGCGGATCGTCAGCTACACCGTCGCGGCGATCTTCGAGGTCGGCGTCTACGATTACGACAAGGCGTTCGTGATCATGCCGATGCAGGATGCGCAGACGCTGCTGCTGCTGGGCAACGATGTCGGCATGGTGGAGGTGCAGACGGAGAACGCCGACAAGGTGGCGCAGATCCTCGCGCCGCTTGCCGCCAAGGTCGGCAATCAGGCGCAGGTGCAGGACTGGCGGCAGATGAACGCGTCGATCTTCGAGGCGCTGGCGGTCGAACGGGTGGTGATGTTCGTCGTGCTCTCGATCATCATCCTCGTCGCTGCGTTCAACATCCTGTCCTCGCTGATCATGCTGGTGCGCGCCAAGAC
>CAXTTP010000257.1:0-4325 GCA_964247195.1 uncultured Sphingomonadaceae bacterium | reverse complement strand
GATCGCGACGATGTGGGGTGGCTCGATCACCTTCAAGACGCCGATGCTGTGGGCGCTCGGCTTCATCTTCATGTTCACCGTCGGCGGCGTGACCGGCGTCGTGCTCGCCAACGGCGGCATCGACACCTACATGACCGACACCTACTACGTGATCGCCCACTTCCACTACGTGTTGTCGCTGGGCGCGGTGTTCTCGCTGTTTGCCGGCTTCTATTACTGGTTCCCGAAGATGTCGGGCAGGATGTACAGCGAGCTGCTCGGCCAGCTCCATTTCTGGGTCTTCTTCGTCGGCGTGAACGTGCTGTTCTTCCCGATGCACTTCCTGGGGCTCGACGGCATGCCGCGCCGCATTCCGGACTATCCGGACGCGTTCGCCCACTACAACCATGTCGCCAGCATCGGCTACATGATCATGGCGACGGGAATGATCTTCTTCTTCGTCAACGTGTTCTGGTCGCTGTTCGCCGGCAAGAAGGCGGGCGACAATCCCTGGGGCGAGGGCGCGACGACGCTGGAGTGGACACTGTCCAGCCCGCCGCCCTACCACCAGTTCGAGACGCTGCCGCGGATCGACTGAGCGACGGAACCGGCCACAGACAATGAACGCAGAGACGATTCGCGCGACCCCCGCGCCGGCCGAATGGCGTGACTTCGTAGCCCTCACCAAGCCGCGGGTGATGACGCTCGTCGTCTTCACCGGACTGTGCGGGCTGCTGGCGGCGCGGGTGCCGGTCAACCCGGTGATCGGCTTCACCGCGATCCTGTGCATCGCGCTCGGCGCGGGGGCCGCGGGTGCGCTCAACCAATGGTATGAGGCCGATCTCGACGCACTGATGAAGCGCACGGCGCGCCGGCCGCTGCCGGCCGGGCGGATGGATCGGGAGGCGGCGCTCCAGTTCGGCGTCGGGCTGGGATGCTTTTCGGTGCTGTTGATGGGCCTTGCTGTCAACCTGCTCTCGGCATTGATCCTAACGGCGTCGATCCTGTTCTACGCGGTCGTCTACACCGTCTGGCTCAAGCCCAGGACACCCTATAATATCGTGATCGGCGGCGCCGCCGGCGCGTTTCCGCCGCTGCTCGGCTGGGCGGCGGCGACCGGGCGGGTCGAGACGCTGCCGGTGCTGCTCTTCGCGATCGTGTTCCTCTGGACGCCGCCGCACTTCTGGGCGCTCTCGCTGTTCGTGCGGACCGACTATGCCGCGGCCCGCGTGCCGATGCTGCCGGTGGTCGCGGGGGCCCGGGTCACCCGCGCGCAGATCCTGCTCTACAGCCTGCCGATGGCGGCGGCTGCGGTCGCGCCGTGGCCGCTCGGGCTCAGCGGGCCGCTCTACGGCATCGGCGCGACGATCCTGTCGGCGTTGTTCGTGCTGCTCGCCGCCGATGTGGCGCGGAGCCAAGAGGCGGATCAGACGCGGATGAAGCCCGAGCGGCGGCTGTTCCGCTTCTCGATCCTATATCTGTTCCTGCTGTTCGGAACGCTGGTCGTCGATCGCTGGATCTTCGCGTGAGCCTGGTCGGCCACGAAGAGATCCGCCGCCGCCAGCGCGCCCGCGCGCTGGTCACCGGACTTGCGCTGGGTGCGCTGGTGATCCTGTTCTTCGCCATCTCGATCGTGAAGATGTCGTGATCGCGCTCCGGACGATGCAGCCGACGACGCGCACGGGGTTGCTAGCGGCGCTCGTCGGGCTGGCGATGCTGGTGCTCGGCTTCGCCTCATCGCCGCTCTACCGCATCTTCTGCCAGGCGACCGGCTTCAACGGCACCACCCAGCGCGCGGTCGGAACCGGGGCGCCCGGCGAGGTTGTCGGCAAGATCGTCTCGGTGCGATTCGACGGCAACGTCTCGCCCAAGCTCCAGTGGCGGTTCGGCCCCGAGCAGGAAACCCAGCGGGTGGCGATCGGCGCGCGCGAGATGGCCTTCTTCACCGCCACCAACCTGACCGACAAGCGTCTGACCGGCACCGCCGCATTCAACGTGACGCCGGAACAGGTCGGCAGATATTTTACTAAGATCCAATGCTTCTGCTTCACCGAGCAGACGCTGGAGCCGCACGCGACCGCGCGCATGCCGGTGACCTTCTACGTCGATCCGAAGTTCCTCGACGATCCGGACACGAAGGACATCAGCGAGATCACGCTTTCCTATACGTTCTTCCCGGTGGATTCCGCCGGATCGGGCAGTTAGGAAGCGGCAGACCAGCACGCCTTCGCACGACCGCCAAAGCAGATTAGGGGCACGATCATGGCCGGCGCCAAGAACCACGAATATCATATCCTCGCCCCCGATCCGTTCCCGATCATGGGCGCATTTTCGGCGCTGATCATGGCGTCCGGCGCGATCATGTGGATGCACAGCGTCGCCTTCGGCGGCTGGGTGTTCATCCTCGGCGTGCTCTGCGTGCTGGGGGTGATGGCCGGCTGGTGGGGCCGGGTGATCCGCGAGGCGCACGCCGGCGATCACACGCCGGTGGTCTCGCTCCACCTGCGCTACGGGATGATCCTGTTCATCGCGTCCGAGGTGATGTTCTTCGTCGGCTGGTTCTGGTCGTGGTTCGATTTCTCGCTGTTCCCATCGACGGTCGAAGCGGTCGGCGGGGTGTGGCCGCCGAAGGGCATCGAGGTGCTCGATCCGTTCGCCTTCCCGCTGCTCAACACGATGATCCTGCTCTGCTCGGGCACCACCGTGACCTGGGCGCACCACGCGCTGCTTCACGGCGACCGGGCCGGGCTCAAGAAGGGCCTGTGGTGCACGATCCTGCTCGGCATCCTCTTCTCGTGCATCCAGGCGTGGGAATATGCCCATGCGCCGTTCCCCTTCAAAGGGCTGAACTATGGCGCCTCCTTCTTCATGGCGACCGGCTTTCACGGCTTCCACGTCCTCATCGGCACGATCTTCCTGATCGTCTGCCTGGCCCGCACCTATCGCGGCGACTTCACGCCGCGCCAGCATTTCGGCTTCGAGGCGGCCGCCTGGTACTGGCACTTCGTCGACGTCGTCTGGCTGTTCCTGTTCGTCTCGATCTACGTCTGGGGCGGCTGGGGGGCGCCGATCCACGCCGGCTGAGCGCGATGCCGGGGGCGGCCCCGCCGCGATGAGGCGGCTGCCGGTCGTCGCCACGCTGCTGGTCGCGCTCGCCGTCGCCGCGATGATCGGTCTCGGCGTGTGGCAGCTCCACCGCGCCGCGTGGAAGAACGGACTGGTGGCACGCTACGCCGCCGCCGCGAACGCGCCGCCGGTCGCCTTCCCGATGAATTATCCGGTTCCGGAAACGGCGCTCTTCCGCCGCTCCGCAGCCTTCTGCCTCGATCCGGTCGGCTGGACGACCGAGGCCGGGCAGGGTCGCTCCGGCCTGTCCGGCTGGCGCCACATCGCTGCCTGCCGCACCGGCGCCGAGGGCCCCGGCCTCTTCGTCGATGTCGGCGTCTCGAATAGCCCGGCGGTGCCGAGGGGCTGGCGCGGTGGCCGCGTGACCGGCATGATCGCCTGGGCGCCGCAACATGGCAGCGTGCTCGCTCGGCTGTTCGGCAAGGTGCCGCCGCCAAGCCCGATGCTCGTCGCCGACACCGCCGCGCCGGGGCTCGAGCCATCGGCCCGGCCGTCGCCTGCGGACATTCCGAACAACCATCTGAGCTATGCGGTGCAATGGTTCGCCTTCGCCGCGATCGCCGCGCTGATCTACGCGCTGGCGCTGCGCCGGCGGCTGCGCCCCTAGCGTCCCTTGCCGCGACCGGCTGGCGCGGCTAGGCGCTGGTTCGATATGCGCTACATCAGCACCCGCGGGCAGGCGCCCTCGCTCGATTTCGAGAGCGTAACGCTTGCTGGTCTCGCCGGCGACGGCGGTCTCTACGTACCGGAACGCTGGCCGACCCTTTCGAGCGACGAGATCGCCGGCCTCGCCGGGCTATCCTATGTCGATACCGCGGTGGCGGTGATGCGGCCGTTCGTCGCCGGCGCGCTCGACGACGGGGAGCTGCGTGCGCTCTGCACCGCGGCCTACGGCCGCTTCAGCCATGCCGCGGTGACACCGCTGGTCCAGCTCGACGAGCAACACTGGCTGCTCGAGCTGTTCCACGGGCCGACACTCGCCTTCAAGGACGTCGCGCTGCAATTGCTCGGGCTGCTGTTCGAGCGGTTCCTCGCGGATCGCGACACCCACCTCACCGTGATCGGCGCGACCAGCGGCGATACCGGATCGGCGGCGATCGATGCGCTCGCCGGCCGCGCCAAGGTCGACATCTTCATGCTGCACCCCGTCGGCCGGGTGTCCGAGGTGCAGCGCCGGCAGATGACGACGGTGCTGGCGCCCAACGTCCACAACATCGCGA
>CAXTTP010000256.1:0-4334 GCA_964247195.1 uncultured Sphingomonadaceae bacterium | reverse complement strand
CGTTCGCGTCCGCTCTCGGGTCGACCGTCCGGCCCAGCGCGCGGACGACGGCATCGATCTGTGGGTCGAGCGCGGTCATGCCGCGGCCGACGATCGTCACCGGCGCGCCGCGCGGGGCGACCGCCACGGTATCGAGGTTGAACGCGGCAACGATCGTGGCGAGCGGCAGCGGCGGATCGGCGGCGAACGCCTTCGCGCCGAGCAGCCCCATCTCCTCGCCGGTAGTCGCGACGAAGAGCAGCGTCCGCCGTGGCGGGGACCCGCGCGTCAGCGCCCGCGCGACCTCGATCAGCGTCGCCACCCCGCTCGCATTGTCGACGGCGCCGTTGCAGATCCGGTCCGCCGCATCGGTCGGGGCACACAGGCCGAGATGGTCCCAATGGGCCATGACCAGGATCGCCCCCGCGCCGGGCTGGGTACCCTGGATCCGGCCGATCACGTTATCGGCGGTGACGCCGGCCTCCCCCTTTGGCGCGAGCCGCACCGGCTGATACCAGCCGGCGGCCGCGCCCGGCCGCAGCCCGGCATGCCGGAACTGGCGGGCGATGTAGCGCTCCGCCGCAGCCCCGCCGGCGGTACCCGGCTTGCGTCCCGCCATGGCGTCGCTGGCGAGGATCGCGATGTGTCGCCGCAATGCCGCTTCGCTCACCCGCGCCGCCGCCGGCGCCGCGGCGAGGACGAGCATCAGCGCCGTGATCGCGCGCCTCACGTCAGCCTTTCGGCGAGGGCGATCAGGCGTCGGGCGGCATCGACGTGCATCGCCTCGACCATTCGCCCGCGGAAGCGCTCGGCGCCGCCGGTCGCGGCGGCGATCAGCGCCCGCGCCTCCTCGATCTCGGCCTCGCCGGGTCCGAACGCACGGTTGGCGACGTCGATCTGGTCAGGGTGGATGAGCGTCTTGCCGTCGAAGCCCAGCGCGCGACCGTCCCGGCATTGCCGCGCCAGCCCCTCCGCGTCGTCGAGCCGGTTCCACACCCCGTCAAGCGCGAGGATTCCCGCCGCGCGGGCCGCCAGCACGATCGTCTGGAGCGCCAGGCCGAGACCGGCCCGATCGGCCGCCTCGGGCAGGCGCAGCGCGGCGGCGAGATCGTTGGTCCCGGCGATGAGCCCCGCCATGTTCGGGATCGCCGCGATCATGGTTGCGGCGAGCACACCCTGCGGCGTCTCGATCATCGCGAGCAGCGGCTTTGCCGCGGCGCATTCCGCCGCCTCCACGGGCGTCGAGACCTTGGGCAGCACGATCATGTCCGCGCTCGACGCCGCAACGGCGGCGAGGTCCTCGCGATGCCAGCGGCTGCCTGCGCCGTTGATGCGGATCGCCGCCGCCCGGCCGCCGAACCCTTCCGCGACGGCCTGCACCGCCGCCTCGCGGGCCGCAGCCTTGTCGGCCTCCTTCACCGCATCCTCGAGGTCGAGGATCACCATGTCGCACGGCACCGTGCGCGCCTTGGCGATCGCGCGCGGATTGGCGGCCGGCAGGAACAGGGCCGATCGGATCGGCAGGGGCAACTCGGTCATCTCGGCTCCGGGTGCGGATGCAGCGCTTTTGCTTGGCCGCAGCGCGCGACCGGCGCAATATCGCCGAACGGTATCGGGTGGAGCAATCGCGCGCACGCGGCCGGTGGAGCGATCGATGGGTTATTTCTTTCTGCTGTTGTTCGTCTTCGCGATCGTCTTCGTCGGCATGGCCGTGACCGTCGTCCGCCAAGGCTACCAATATACGATCGAGCGGTTCGGGCGATTCACCATGGTGGCCCGGCCCGGCTTCAACCTGCTCGTGCCGCTCGTCGATCGCGTCGGTCGCAAGATCAACATGATGGAGCAGGTGCTCGATATCCCGGGGCAGGAGATCATCACCAAGGACAATGCGATGGTGTCGGTCGACGGCGTCGTCTTCTTCCAGGTACTCGACGCCGCCAAGGCCGCCTACGAGGTGTCCGAGCTCCACGTCGCGATCATGCAGCTCACCACCACCAACCTGCGAACCGTGATGGGATCGATGGACCTCGACGAGACGCTCTCGAAGCGCGACGAGATCAACGCCCGCCTGCTCTCGGTGGACGATCATGCGACCGCCGCCTGGGGCCTCAAGATCACGCGCGTCGAGATCAAGGACATCCGCCCGCCGGCCGACATCGTCAACGCCATGGGTCGGCAGATGAAAGCGGAGCGCGAGAAGCGCGCGGTGATCCTGGAGGCCGAGGGCCAGCGGGCCTCGGAGATCCTCAAGGCGGAAGGGCAGAAGCAGGGCCAGATCCTGGAGGCCGAAGGGCGGCGCGAGGCCGCGTTCCGCGACGCCGAGGCGCGCGAGCGCTCGGCCGAGGCCGAAGCGCGGGCGACACAGATGGTCTCGGACGCGATCGCCGGCGGCAACACGCAGGCGATCAACTATTTCGTCGCGCAGAAATATGTCGAGGCGGTGGGCAAGTTCGCGACCTCGCCCAACGCCAAGACGATCCTGTTCCCGGTGGAGGCGACCCAGCTGATCGGCACCTTGGGCGGGATCGGCGCGCTTGCCCGGGAGGCGATCGGCGGGGACGCGCCGCCGCCTGCATCCGCCCCGCGTCCCACCGCGCCGCGCCGGCCCGGCCCGTTCGAGCAGTCCTGACATGGCGGGTCTTCTATCTACGGCGCCGCATTGGGCATGGCTGATCGCGGCGGTCGTGCTCGCCATCGCCGAGCTCCTCGCGCCCGGCTTCTTCCTGATCTGGCTGGCCGCCGCGGCGCTCCTCACCGGGCTGGTCACGTTGCTCCTCGGCCTGGCCGTGCCGGGCCAGGTGATTCTCTTCGCTGTCAGTGCCGTGACCGCGGTCTATGCCGTGCGGCGCTGGCTCCGGGCCAACCCGATCGTGTCGAGCGATCCGCTGCTCAACGATCGCGCCGGGCGCCTGATCGGGGAGCAGGTGCTGGTGGTGGAAGCAATCAGCGGCGGCGGCGGCCGGGTCCGCGTCGGCGATGGGGTATGGAACGCTCGCGGGCCTGACACCGCTTCCGGCGCATGGGTCCGCATCGTCGGCATCGACGGCGCGGTGCTGCGGATCGAGCCGGTCTGACCCCCGTCGCGGCATCCGCCGACCCAGACGCCATTCGGCGCCAGGCGTGGCTACGGTTAGGCGACTATGCCTATCATGGCGGCCGGATCCACCTGTTGAAGACCGGCAATTCCGCGCCGGTCGATCGCGCCCTGCTCGCCGAGATCGCGATCTGGCTTGGCTACCACCTGCTGGTCCGCGCGCACGGCATGGTGCGTCGCATGACCTCGCGGCGCCGGCGGGCGATCTGGTTCGCTCCCGATATCCCCGCCGGACGCTACATGGTCCGGTCCGCCGCATTGTGGGCCGGCATCCGCGTCGCTCGCTCGCCACAGGCTGCGGATGCCGCCTTCTATTTCGACGACAGCAGCTGCGCCGTTCCGCCGCCGCCCGGCAATCCGCGTCATTTCAACTTCCGCTGCGGCGACATTCGCAAGAGCCGGATCGGCGCCGAGTTCGCCGAGGCGGCCGGCTATCCGCTGACCGTCGATCCGGTGACCTGGCACGGCGAAGCGGTCGAGAAAAGCGAACGCAACGGCGCGCACGACGGTCGGATCGTTCGCTGCCCCTGCCCGCCCCGCCCGGGCAAGACCTACCAGCGGCTGATCGATACGGTCGGCGAGGATGGTTGCACCGTCGATCTGCGCACGCACTGCGTCGGCGGCGCCCCCCGGATCGTATGGATCAAGCGGCGCCATCCGGAGCGCCGTTTCCTTGCCGCCAACCTGTCAGCGGTGCGATGCGAACCGGCCGCCGTCTTCTCGGCCAGCGAAATCGAGCTGATCGTTCGCTTCCTGGATCGGATCGGCGGCGACTGGTGCGCGCTCGATATCCTGCGCGACCGCGATGGCCGGATCTACGTGGTCGACGTCAACAAGACCGACGCCGGCCCGATCATCGCCCTGCCGCTGGCGGAGAAGCTCGCTTCTACTGCCATCCTCGCCGCCGCGCTGGAGGAGATGATCGACGCCGGCGCTAGTCTCCGCCGCTAGGCTGCCTTCGGCGCCGCCTGCCGCACGCCTTCGTCGACGTCCGCCTCGAACTGGGCGAAATTGTCGATGAACTGGCCGACCAGCTTCTTGGCCGTGGCATCGTAGGCCGCCTGGTCCGCCCAGGTGTCGCGCGGGTTCAGGATCCGTGCCTCCACGCCGGGCACCGCCACCGGCACCTTGAAGCCGAAGTTCGGATCGGTGCGGAACTCGGCATTGTTCAGGCTGCCATCCAGCGCCGCGTTGAGCAGTGCGCGGGTCGCCTTGATCGGCATGCGCTTGCCGGTGCCGTACTGGCCGCCGGTCCAGCCGG
>CAXTTP010000255.1:0-4335 GCA_964247195.1 uncultured Sphingomonadaceae bacterium | reverse complement strand
CACGAAGACGATGCAGATGCAGAGCAGCGACACGAACGCGGGCGTCACGATCTGGGCGGCACCGTCCAGGATCGCCTGGATCACGCTCTTGCCCTGCTCAAGATGCCAGTTGATGTTCTCGATGGTGACGGTCGCATCGTCGACCAGGATGCCGACGGCGAGCGCCAGCCCGCCCAGCGTCATCACGTTGAGCGTCTGGCCGAACGCGGCGAGCGCGGCGACCGCGGACAGCACGGCGAGCGGGATCGAGATCGCGATGATCATCGTCGACCGCCACGATCCGAGGAACAGAAGGATCATCAGCGAGGTCAGCGCCGCCGCGATCACGCCTTCCTTGACCACGCCCGAGACCGCCGCCTTCACGAACAGCGACTGGTCGCCGACCGGCACGATCGTGAGCGCCGGCGGCAGGCTCGGCCCGAGCGACGCGACCTTGTCCTTCACGCCCTGGACGATCGCCAGCGTCGAGGTCGCGCCGTTCTTGAGCACCGTCAGCAGCACCGAGCGGCGGCCATTGACGTGGACGACGTTGGTTTGCGGCCCGCTGCCGTCGCGGACGTGCGCCACGTCGCGCATGTAGATGGTGGCGCCGTTGACTTGCCGGACGGGCAGGTCGTTGAGCGCGGCGACCGAGTTCGGCGCGTTGTTGAGCCGGATATTGTACTGGTAGCTGCCGATCTTGGCGAAGCCGGCCGGGTTGATCTGGTTCTGCGCGGCGATGGCGCTGGCGATGTCGTTCGCGGTCAGGCCGTTGGCCTGCAGCGCCTCAGGATTGATGTCGATCTGGATCTGCCGCTGGCTGCCGCCCGACGGGTAGGGCACGGCCGCGCCGGCGACGGTGATGAGCGCGCTGCGGACCTGATTCTGGCCGATGTCGAACATCTGCTTCTCGCTCAGGCCCTTGCCGGACAAGGCGAGCTGCACGATCGGCACGGTCGAGGCCGAATAGTTCAGGATCAGCGGCGGCGTCGCGCCGGGCGGCAGCTGCTTCAACACCGTCTGCGAGATCGACGTCACCTGGGCGGTGGCGACCCGGATGTCGGCGCCGGGCTGGAAAAAGATCTTCACGATACCGATGCCGGGCAGCGACTCGCTTTCGATATGCTCGATGTCGTTGACCGTCGTCGTCAGCGAACGCTCATAGGGGGTGACGATGCGGCCGGACATCTCGTCCGGGGGCAGACCGGAATATTGCCAGGCGACCGCGATCACGGGGATGCGAATCTCGGGGAAGATGTCGACCGGCGTGCGCAGCGCCGCCAGCACGCCGACGATCAGGATCAGGATCGCCATGACGATGAACGTCAGCGGCCGCTGCAGCGCGATCTTGACGATGCCGATCATCGGATCCTCCTGCCGCCGAGGGCGGCCGCATCCACCTGAACGGCGGAACGCACGCATGGTGCCGCAGCGGAAAGTCCGCGCGGCGCCACGACTCCCCTGACGCAGTGCAACCAACGTGTCTAATATCGATTGCGGCATGATCGATAGGCAGGACGAACCGATAGCCATGGAATTGCGGCATCTTCGTTATTTTGTCCGTTTGGCCGAGGAGCTTCACTTCGGCCGCGCCGCCGACCGGCTGGGCATCTCGCAACCGCCGCTCAGCCAGCAGATCCGCGCCCTCGAAGGCGAGCTCGGCGTGGCACTGTTCGAGCGCACCAGCCGCCGCGTCGCGCTGACCGAGGCAGGCCGGCTGTTCCTCGTCGAGGCGCGGCGCACGCTCGATCAGGCGGCGCATGCGATCGACGTCGCGCGCCGCGCCGAGGCGGGCGAGGTCGGCGAACTGGGGATCGGCTTCTCCACGTCGGTGCCGTTCACCGCGGTAGTGGCGCGCGCGCTTTCCGCCTTCCGCGAAGCCTATCCGGCGGTGCGGCTCAACCTCGCCGAGATGCCGCGCGGCGAGCAGATCGAGGCACTGACCGCAGGCCGCATCGATATCGGCTTCATCCGTGGCTTCGATCTGCCCGCCTTCGCCGTGCCGATGGTGGTGACGATGCTGATGAAGGAGCCGCTGCTGGTGGCGATGCGAAGCGACCACTGGCTCGCGGGCCGCGACCGCGATCCGACCGTCGAGGATCTCGAGCACGAGCCGTTCGTGCTCTATCAGCGCGACTTCGGCGCCGGCTTCAACGAGCATATCGCGCGGCTCTGCGCGCGCGCCGGCTTCGCGCCGCACGTCGTTCAGGAGGCGATGGGCCTGTCGACCCTGCTCGGCCTCGTCGCGGCGGGGATGGGGATCACCGTCATCACCCGGTCCCTGGGCGCGCTACACCCCGACAACATCGTCTTCCGCCCGCTCGCGGATCGGGAGGCGCTGAGCAGCCTTTGGCTGATCCACCGCGCTCTCCTGTCGACCGCGGCGGCCCGCTTCGTCGACCTGGTCCGCGCGCCGGCGGCGACGGGTGCGCCCGACCCGGCTTAGTTCAGCGCAGGTCCGGCGGCGTCGCCTCCGCGCGCAGGCGGGCGATCGCTTCGGCCAGCGGCAGCACGCTCTGCGCACCGTCGGCGCCCAGCGTACGGAGCGCCACCGTCCCCTCCTCCGCCTCGCGCTTGCCGATCACGAGCAGGTTCGGGACCTTGGCGACGCTATGCTCGCGCACCTTGTAGTTGATCTTCTCGTTGCGGAGATCGGTTTCCACACGGAGCCCGGCCGCCGCCAGCTTTACCGCGACCTCGCGGGCATAATCGTCCGCGTCCGACACGATCGTCGCCACCACCGCTTGCACCGGCGCCAGCCACAGCGGGAAGCGGCCGGCGAAATGCTCGATGAGAATGCCGATGAAGCGCTCGTACGATCCCAGGATCGCGCGGTGCAGCATCACCGGCCGATGGCGCTGCCCGTCCTCGCCGACATAGCTCGCGTCGAGCCGCTCCGGCAGCACGGTGTCGGTCTGCATGGTCCCGACCTGCCAGGTCCGCCCGATCGCGTCGGTCAGGTGGAACTCGAGCTTGGGCGCGTAGAAGGCCCCCTCGCCCGGCAGCTCCGCCCAGCCGAACTCGGCGGTGTCGCGGCCGGTCGCCTTCACCGCATCGCGCAGCGACTGCTCGGACCAGTCCCACATCTCGTCCGATCCGAACCGCTTGTCGGGGCGGAGGGCGAGCTTGATCGCATAGTCCGGAAAGCCGAGATCCTTGTAGACCGTGTCGAGCAGGTCGCAGAAGCGGCTCACCTCGTCGACAATCTGGTCGGTGCGGCAGAAGATGTGGGCGTCGTCCTGCGTGAACTGGCGCACCCGCATCAGCCCGTGCAGCGCGCCGTGCGGCTCGTTGCGGTGGCAGCAGCCGAACTCGGCGAGGCGGAGCGGCAGGTCGCGATAGCTCTTGATGCCCTGGCGGAAGATCAGGACGTGCGCCGGGCAGTTCATCGGCTTCAGCGCCATCAGGTCGGCATTACCCGACAGGATCGGCGCCTCGTCGTCGCTACCCTCCTCGCCGACATGGGGGATCTCGTCGGGCACGACGAACATGTTCTCGCGATACTTGCCCCAATGGCCGGACTGTTCCCACTGCCGGGCGTCCATCAGCTGCGGGGTCTTGACCTCCTGATAGCCGGCCGCGTCGAGCCGGCGGCGCATATAGGCTTCCAGCTGGCGCCACAGGATATAGCCCTTGGGGTGCCAGAAGACCGATCCGTGCGCCTCGGCCTGAAGGTGGAACAGGTTCATGTCCTGGCCGATGCGGCGATGATCGCGCTTCGCCGCCTCCTCGAGCCGGACGAGATGCTGGTCGAGCTGCTTCCTGTTCAGCCAGCCGGTGCCGTAGATCCGGCTCAGCATCGCGTTGTTCTGGTCGCCGCGCCAATAGGCGCCGGAGACGCGGGTCAGCTTGAACGCGGCCGGATCGAGCTTGCCGGTCGAGGCGAGATGGGGGCCGCGGCACATGTCGAACCAGTCGCCCGAGCGATAGACGGTGAGCTCCTCGCCCGCCGGCAGGGTCGCCGCCCATTCCGCCTTGAAGCTCTCGCCCTGCCGGCGCCAGCGTGCGATCAGGTCCTCGCGGACCCAGACTTCGCGGACCAGCGGCTCGTCGCGGGCGATGACGCGGCGCATCTCGGCCTCGATCGCCGGCAGGTCCTCCTCGGTGAACGGACGGTCCTTGGGCGCGAAGTCGTAATAGAAGCCGTCGTCGGTCGAGGGACCGAAGGTGATCTGCGTGCCGGGGAACAGGTTCTGAACCGCCTCGGCCAGCACATGCGCATAGTCGTGGCGGGCAAGCTCCAGCGCATCCGCCTCGTCGCGCGCCGTCACCAACGCCAGCGCCGCATCCTTCTCCAGCGGCCGGTTGAGATCGAACAGCGCGCCGTCGACACGCGCGGCGAGCGCCGCCTTGGCG
>CAXTTP010000254.1:1822-4358 GCA_964247195.1 uncultured Sphingomonadaceae bacterium | reverse complement strand
GGTGGACAGAACCCGGCTTACAGACCCTCTGGCCACTCATCCTACCATGGCTGCGCTTTACAGCGCGGTCATCCTGCCGCAACGTCGCTGCGAGTTTAGCCGGGGGGAAAGCTGCCATGAGCGTGGTCGATCGCGTAAAGAACATACTGCTAAGTCCGAACACGGAATGGCCCCTGATCGCCGCCGAGCCGGCGACAGTGAGCGGCATCTATACCGGCTACGTGATCCCCGTGGCGCTGCTGCCGCTGATCGGCACGTTGATCGGCGCGCTCCTTTTCAGCCATGCCTATGGCTTCACGATTATGCTCGTGCCGGCGCTGATCAGCTACGCGATCGGCCTCGCGCTCCTCTACGTCATCGCGCTGATCGCCGACGCGCTCGCCCCCGGCTTCGACGGACGCAGGAGCCAGATCCAGGCGATGAAGCTCGTTGCCTATTCGGCGACGCCGCAATGGGTCGCCGGCTTCTTCGGCTTCATACCGGGCCTCAACGTGCTGCTCGCGCTGGCCGGCTTCGGCTACGGCGCCTACCTGCTCTATCTGGGATCGCAGGCCGTCATGGCCGTGCCGCAGCCCAAGGCAGCCGGCTATACCGCGGTCACGATCATCATCTGGATCGTCATCGGGTTCTTCGTGGTCAGCGCGATCGTGGGCGCGGTGGTCGCCGCGATGATCGGCGGCATGGCGCTCGGCGGCCCTTACGGGGTCTGATCCTGCTTCAGGCGGTGGCGCCGCCTGGCGGTTGCCGCTAAGGCGGCGGGATGGCGCGGACGTCGCGATCGAATGACTGGGGTTTCCCCCGCTGGCGCGGCTATGGCAGCGAACGCGGGGCCACGACCGTCAGGCTGTGCGACCAGCACGGCTGCGGTGAGCCGGGCGACCGACCGGCGCCGAAAGCACCGAACAGCCCCGAGCGCTGGTACTTTTGCGAGGCGCACGCCGCCGAGTACAACCGCAACTGGAACTACTTCCAGGGGCTCAGCGCCGAGGAAGCGGCGGCGCGCGAGGCCGACGAGCGGCGCTCCGCCTCGGGCTATGCGGAAGCGTCGCATTATGGCTGGGGTGGGCCCGGCGACGGCAGCCGCTCGCGCGACGAGTTGCGCGCGCTGGCCGCGCTCGAGCTGGAGAGCGATGCCGATTTCGACGCGGTGAAGGCGGCGTGGCGCCGGCACGCGAAGGCCAACCACCCCGACGTCAATCCGGGCGACGACGAGGCGGCCGTCCGCTTCCAGGCGATCCAGGCGGCGTTCGAGGTGCTGCGCCGCGCAGAGGAGCGCAGGTCCGCGTGAAGCGGACGGTGCGGGCGGACTGGCGGGCGGTGGTGCTCGTCTGCGCAAAGTGCACGCGCAAGGCCGGCGGCGGCTTCGGCAACAAGGGACGCAGGCCGCTCGCCGAGGCGCTGCGCAAATGGGGCGGCAAGGGCAGGGGCCGCAAGGCTCGGCTCGGCGTGTACGAGGTGCCCTGCCTCAAAATCTGCCCGAAGCACGCCGTAACGGTGGTGGACGGTGCCGCCCCGGGCAAATGGCTGATCGTGCCAGCCGGCACTCCGGTCGCGGACGTCGCCGCGCGGCTCGGCCTCGTCGAGCTCCCCCGCGCGCCTGACCCCGATCAGCCGGCGTAGCGCTCCGCCGTCGCGCGGATCAGCGCGATCATGTTCGGTATGCCCTGAGTGCGATTGGAGCTGAGCTGGTTGCGCAGGTCGAACGGCGCCAGCGCGTCGGCGATGTCGAGATCGACGATCTCGGCCGGCAACCGGTCCTGCACCGTCAGCAGCACCAGCGCGATGATCCCCTTGGTGATCGCCGCGTTCGAATCGGCCAGGAAATGCAGCCGCTCCCCGGTCCGCATCGGATAGACCCACACCGCCGCCGAGCAGCCGCGCACCAGCGTCGCCTCGGTCTTCAGCGCGTCGGGCATCGGCTCGAGCGCTCGGCCGAGATCGATCAGCAAGCGGTAGCGGTCGTCGGCCTCGAGCAGCTCATACTCGTCGAGCGCGTCGGCCAGGGTAGCGGTGGTGGACATCGCCGCCGGCTAGCAGAGCCGGGCGCCCGCGTCACGGCGCTCCCTCGGGATATTGCGGCAGGGCGGCCATGTGCTGTCCTGCTGCCCGTACCTGCTGGCCGTTTCGGGCGGCAGATCCCTCCGCAGCCTCAGTAGTCCACCCCCGCCGCGATCGCCTCCAGCTTGCGCACGCGCTCCTTGAGGTCGGCGATCTCGATGCGCGACGCGGAGGTCGGCGGCATCCCGTCGGCGCGGCGCAGGTCCAGTTCGGCGCGCTTGAGCTCGAGCCAACCCTGCCAACCGCGCAAGGTCGCTTGTGCGGCGACGATTAAGCCGATCAGCGCGGCGGCGGCGGCGATCAGCCAGAGCATCGGATCTGTCACGTCTCGCTCCATCAATCCTGGCGGCGCAGCGCCTCGATTTCCTGTTCGAGCGCGCTGCCGCGGCTGTTGGCATCGGTGGCGATGCGCTCGAGCACGGCGACGCGCTCCTTCAGCGCGCGCATCTCGTCGCGCAGCCGCTCCGCCTCGCCATCG
>CAXTTP010000254.1:0-1812 GCA_964247195.1 uncultured Sphingomonadaceae bacterium | reverse complement strand
TCGCGCATCCGGTCGTTGTCGAGGTTCCGGATCGGCAGCTCGTCGCCGTGGCGATTGCGGACCACGCCATATTTGGCGCGGAAGATGCTGGCGACGGCACCGATGGCCACGATAAGCACGACCATCTCGAACGGGTTCATAACAAGCCTCCCTGCAGGCGTTGATCAGTTGAGCGGCGCGTCGCGCAGCCGCTCGATCTCGTCGGCGAGCGAGGACGAGCGGTCGGTGAGGATGCGTTCCAGCACCGCGACGCGCTGTTCCAGCCGTTCGCTGCGCGCGGCATATTGCGCGGCCTTCTCGGCGGTCTCCGACGAGGCGGCCTGGACCTGGCGTTCCTTGAACTCGATCCAGCGCTTGAACGGGCCGGACAGGATCGCCGCGAGCGGGATCGACACGCCGATGAGAGGGACAAGCACGCCGATATCGATCATCACGTCATCCTTTCCAATGCGGGCGGCGGCGGCCGCCCGGTTTTCGACCAACCGCCTACCGTCGTCGATCAACGCAGCGCGTCGATCTCGGCGGCGAGGCGGCTGTTGTGGCTGGTGAAATGCGCCTCGACGTCGGCGAGCCGGCGGTCGATGTCGCGGAACCGGCCCCGTACGTCGCGGACCGTCGCGCCGGGGCGGGCGCGGACCTTCTGCCAAAACTTGTCGTCCTCGGGATCCGACTCGTAGAACTCGCGCGGCTTGTCGCTGGCGACCCAGCCGAGCACGAGATAGGCGACGACCGATACCGGGCCGAGCGCGAAGACGGTCAGCAACACGAGGCCGACGCGGATCAGCGTCGCATCGACGCCGGTATAATCTGCGAGGCCGGCGCAGACGCCCATGATCTTGCCGTTGCGCTTGTCGAGGTAGAATTTGGTGCGGCGGGCGGACATGTCTCGGTTTCCCTTCCTGAAACGGTGGCGCTCTAGCGTTCGCTGTCGGGGCGCCAGTCGGGGTTGTCGGCGGCGATGATGCGCTCGATCGAGCGCATCCGGTCGTCGAGTCGGCGGGCGGCTTCGTGCAACCCGTCGAGGAGGTTCTCGTCCTCGACGGTCAGCGACGACGCCTTCCGCCACTGCGTGATGTAGTGGAAGATGATCCACGGCAGCCCGATGAAGAGCATGCCGACGATCACGATCGGCAGGAAGATGTCTTCCACGGCGTCAGCCCTCGCGGCTGGCGGCGCGGGCCTTCATGGCCGCGAGCTCGGCTTCCACCTTGTCGCTGCTGCGCAGCTCCGAGATCTCCTCCTCCAGCGTCTTCGGCGCGGCGCCCATCCCGGCGGCGTCGGCGCGGCCCTCGGCGAAGTCGACGCGGCGCTCCATCAGCTCGAAGCGCGAGAACGCCTCGTCGACCTTCGCGCCGGCATACATCTCGCGCATCCTCGCGCGGTTGTTGGCCGATTCAAGACGGGTGACGATCGAGTTCTGCCGGCTGCGGGCCTCGCGCAGCTTGTTCTGGAGCTTGGCGATGTCGGCCTCCGACGCCTTCAGCGCGGCGTCCAGCTCGGCGATCTCGTCGTTGAGGCGCTCGGCGAGATCGGTCGCCTTCTGCTTCTCGACGAGCGCCGCCTTGGCGAGGTCGTCACGGCCCTTCGAGAGTGCGAGCTCGGCCTTTTCGGTCCAGCTCGCCTGGACGGTATCGAGCTTGCCGATCTGGCGGCGCATCTCCTTCTGGTCGGCAATGGTGCGCGCGGCAGACGCGCGGACCTCGACCAGGGTCTCTTCCATCTCGAGGATGATCATGCGGATCATCTTGGCCGGATCCTCCGCCTTGTCGAGCAGGTCGGTGACGTTGGCGGCGATGATGTCGCGGGTGCGGG
>CAXTTP010000253.1:0-4387 GCA_964247195.1 uncultured Sphingomonadaceae bacterium | reverse complement strand
ATGTCGGCCAGCTGCTTCATCCACGAGGCCGTCGCCGCCTGCTCGGTCTGCGTCCGCGTCTCGTGGTCGGAGTTGGCGGAGAGGCCGTCGATCGCCTTGGCAACGCGGTCGGCCTGGTTGACGTCGGCCACCCGGGTCACGTACCAGCCGACCTGGCCGCGGTTGTACGGCGTCGTCTCGTCGAAGTACTTCCAGTTGAGGAGGAACATCTGGTCGTAGAAGCCGCCGCTCTTCTTGTCGCTCGAGTGCAGGATGCCGACCACCTCGAACGGCTTGCCGCCGCCGGGCAAGGCGAGATTGAGCGGCCGCGCCACCGCCTTGCCGTTCAGGATCGAGGCGGCTCCGGTGTGGTTTACCGGCACCGTGCCGCGGCCCCGCTTCTCGTCGCGATAATCGGTGTCGCCGGCCTTCGCTATGTCGCGCATCCAGCGCGCGATCGCGCCGTCGTCGCCGTCGATCCGGGCGATGCCGCCGCGCACGCCGAGCACCCTGCCGGCCAGCGCCGGCTCGACGTTGCGAACGGTGACCGGCAGCACGCCGCCCTCGGCCGCCTCCAATATGCCGAAGTCGGCGGCGAACTTGACCAGCGGCGGCGCTTCGTCGAAGCGCACCTCCAGCGGGAAGCGGGCGGCGTTGGCGAGCGGGCGTCCGCTCTCGTCGTGGACGTTGGCGGGCAGCAGCACGCGCCCGCTCGCCGCCTCGGGCAGCGGCGCCTTGAACGACACCTCCTCGACGGTCGCGGCGTTCCGGTCGGACAGCTCGGGCAGGCGCTGGATGCCGCCGACCTCCAGGCGGATCGCGCGCGCGACCGCCGCCGGCACCGGCGCGGTGAAGCGGACGGTGGCGGGCAGCACCGGATTGCAACCGGCCTGCGGGTTGACCCGGCCGCATTCGAACCGCGCCTCGAACGCCTTGCGGACTGTGAAGTCGAAGCGCTGGTCCTCGCCGGCGGTGCGATTGCCGGACCCCCGGATCGCACCCGACCAGACCAGCGCCATGTCGCGGCCCGGCGGCAGCGGCCGGCGGCACCTGAGCGCGACGACGCTGGCCAGCGCATGGTTGCGTGCCGCGGGGCTCGCCGGCAGCTTGTCGGGCAGGCCGCCCTCGGCGAGGAAGTTGGTGACCTCGTAGCGATCCGCGCCGAGCCCGGCGAGGAGCCGGCCGGGCAGGTCGGGAGCGAGCAGGTCGACGGCGATCTTCTCGCCGATGCCGTCCACCGCGCAATAGGCGTCGGCAGCGACCGAGGCGCGGTCGGCCAGCGCGTTGGTGGCGACGAGGAAGACCTGATCCTCCTCAATGTCGCCATAGCGGCCGGGCAGCACCGCGCGCGCCGACGGTCCGCCGCTGTCGATCGCGAAGCGCCGCGTGCCGGTCACCTCGGCGCCGCGCCGCGACTTCAGCCCCTCGCGCAGCTCCGCCGCGCAGGCCAGGCCGCCGGGGAGCGCGTGCGCGAATTCGTGGACGAAGGTCTCCGGGTCGATCCAGCGGCCGGTGCCGGTGACCGGGCACGTGACCGCGAGCGGCGCGGCGGCTCCCGGATCGCCGAGCCCGACCATCGGCTCGGAAAAACGCAGCGTGAAGCGCTCGATCGCGCCACCGCCTAGGCCCGGCGTCGCGGCGACGACCTGCGGGTTGGCGTCTCCCACCGCCGCCGCCGGGACGAGCGCGAGCACCAACAAACCCAACCGCGCCAGCCAGCCCCGCATGCCCGTCTCCCCGCCTCGCCGCAGAGTGGAGCGGGGCGTCCGGTAAATCCAGCGCGTTCGCGTCGTCGGGCGCCGGCGCTATTGCGTCTTGCCGCAGCTCACCTCGCCCGAGCCGATGGCGTTGACGGTGCAGGCGGCAGCGCCGGTGACGACCACCTCGCCCGAGCCCGTCGCCGTGACCTTGGCGGTCTTGGCGGCGGCGAAGCGGGCGTCGCCCGAGCCGGAGACGGCGAGATCGAGATCGTCGACGGCGAGACTGCCGGCGTCGATCGCGCCGCTGCCCTGCACGATCGCCTTCACCTGCTGCGCGCGGCCGGCGACCGCGACCTTGCCGGTTCCGACCAGCGTCAGCGCCAGCCGGTCGGCGTCGAGCGCGCCGAGCGTGACCGAGCCCGAGCCGCTCACCGCCATCTCGAACCGCAACGCCTTGACCCGGTCGATCGCGAGCGTGCCCGAGCCGCCGAGCAGCGCGCTGGCCAGCACCGGCGTCGAAACGACGAGCGCGACCTTGCCGGGGCTCTCGCCGGCCCAGCCGCCCCAGCTTCCGGACGGATCGGTGCGGACCAGCAGCGTGCGGCCCTGCACCTCGACCTTCAGGCGATCGATCGCGCGCATGTCGCCGTCCGCGCGCGCCGCCGGCGCCGGGCCGACCCGCAGCGTCACCGCATAGGGTCCGTCCACGCGGATCCGGTCGAAGCTGGTGACGCTGTAGGTGCGGCTCGCGGCAAGGGTGGGCGCCGGCAGCAACGCGACGGCGGCGAGGCAGGCGGGAAGGGCACGCATCAGGCTTGCTCCGGCAATTGCGGGAGAGGGTAGTGCCGCGTTCCCCGTTCTGTCGATGCAGAGAAAGGGCAGGTCCACCGGACCGGCCCGTTCCTCCCGGCGGAAGCGCGAGCTACTTGTTGTGAATGGCGGCCGCGGCGCGAAGAATATCGAGGATCTTTTCCTGCGCGGCCGGTTCGGCCGTGTCTTCCATCGCAGCCAGTTCGCGGGCGAGCCGGCTGGTCGCCGCCTCGAAGATCTGCCGCTCGGAATAGCTCTGCTCGGGCTGGTCCTCGGCGCGGAACAGGTCGCGCACCACCTCGGAGATCGAAACGAGGTCGCCCGAGTTGATCTTGGCCTCATATTCCTGGGCGCGGCGGGACCACATCGTGCGCTTGACCTTGGGCTTGCCCTTGAGCGTCTGCAGGGCCTCCTGCAGCGTGACGTTGGAGGAGAGCTTGCGCATCCCCACCGATTCCGCCTTGTTGGTCGGCACGCGGAGCGTCATCCGCTCCTTTTCGAAGCGCAGCACGTAGAGCTCGAGCTTGGTACCGGCGATCTCCTGGCTCTGCAGCTCGACGACGCGACCCACGCCATGCTTGGGATAGACCACATAATCGCCGACAACGAAGCTCAGCGCCTTGGCAGCCATCAATGCACCTTTCTCGTGAAAACCGCCCCACGCAGGACCGGACGTACTAGCGTCGGCTGAAGATGGTGGCGGAACGACCTTGGTTATTTGCGGACGCGGATACCGATCCGCTTCCAACTGCGCCCACCTAATGTATTTTTAGCGGAAATGCCAGCATTTTGCCGCGCGGCCGCCGGAGCGGCGCGGAGTCGCGTGGCCGTCAGTCGCCGCTGCCGGGCTCGGGCGAGAAGAACTTCTCATATTTGCCGGTCTCGCCTTTATGGTCGTCGGCATCGGCGGGCGCCTCCCGCTTGCGGGTGATATTGGGCCATTGCGCCGAGAAGCTGGTGTTCAGCTCGAGCCACTTCTCGAGCCCGTTCTCGGTATCCGGCAGGATCGCCTCGGCCGGGCATTCGGGCTCGCACACGCCGCAATCGATGCACTCGCTGGGATTGATCACCAGCATGTTCTCGCCCTCGTAGAAGCAGTCCACCGGACAGACCTCGACGCAATCCATATACTTGCAGCGAATGCAGGCATCGGTGACGACGTAGGTCATTCGGGCATCTCCATGGCGCAGGCGCTCTAAGTCGGGCGATCCGACGCGTCAACATGGGAGGGCGGCGAGAGATCGGTGTAGAGCGACCGCGCCGCCGTCGCCGGGCCGCGCCGATCCGGCAGCGCCTCGATGCGGATGATGCGGACGCGATCGTGCAGCGGGAAGCTCAGCACATTGCCGACGCGGACCGCCGCGTGGGCGCGATCGACGACGCGCCCGTCGATGCGCATGTGACCCGCCGCGGCGACCTCCTGTGCGAAGCCGCGCGTTCTGGCGAGCCGGGCGAACCACAGGAACTTGTCGAGGCGGAGCGCGCCGTCAGGCATCGGCGGAACGCAGCGCGGCGAGTGCGGCGAAGGCGTTGTCGCGGCGCGGAGGCGCGGCGGGCGCGGCGCGCCGCGGACCGCGCCAGACCCAGTTGGGATGCGTATGCGCCTCGTCCGCCGCGGCGGGGTGGAAGCCGAGCGCGAGCATCAGTTGCGCGAAGCTCGCCGGCCTGAGGCCGAGCGAGGTGGCCAGCGACGGATCCGGCGCGAAGGCCGCGCGCCCCTCGCGCTTGTCGTGGGCGAGCCGGGCGAGCCGTTCGGCGAGGTCGAGACGCAGCATCTGCGCGCCGAGCGGGCGGAAGCCGGCGCGGGCATAGGCCTCGCACGAAGCGCGGTCGGCCGGCGTCGCCACCACCGAGGCTCCGGGCGGCGGCAGCGCCGGCATCACCGCATCGTCCTGCGC
>CAXTTP010000252.1:0-4393 GCA_964247195.1 uncultured Sphingomonadaceae bacterium | reverse complement strand
GCTATCGAGAGCGGCAAGGCTGTGGTGCAGCCACCAGCGCTGCGCCGCGCCGATCACCCAGTCGCCAGGAGCCTCGTCGTCGAGAACATAGACGGGCACGATCGGGCCGGCGGCAGCAGCGGCGGTGAGCGCAGCCTGATCGGCGAGGCGGAGGTCCTGCCGGAACCAGACGATCGATGTTTCAGCCATGCCCGGCCTTCAGCGCATCAGGTCCGACGCGGTTCCTCACCGCCGCGCCGCATATTCGTCCGCCAGGCTCAGCATGGTGCGCGCATGGCGGCGCGCCACTGCCATGATGTCCACGCCGTAGCCGCCGCCAAGCACGCTCGCGAGCGGCACCCCAGCATCGCGCGCGCTCGCCGCGACGAAGCGGTCGCGCCGCTCCAACCCCGCGTCCGACAGCGCAAGGCGGCCGAGCCGGTCCAGGGCGTGGGGATCGACGCCCGCCTGATACAGGATCAGGTCCGGCGCGAAATCGGCGATCAGGCGCGGCAGCGTCTCGCCGAGCGTCGCCAGGTACGCGTCGTCGCCGGTCGCATCGGGCAGCCCAATATCGACCGTGGAACGCGCCTTGCGCACTGCGAAATTTTTCTCGGCGTGCATCGAGAAGGTGAACAGCTCGGGTCGCCCGGCGAGCAGCGCCGCGGTGCCGTCGCCCTGATGCACGTCGAGATCGACGATCAGGATCCGCCGCGCATCCCCCTCGGCAATCAGCCGCGCCGCCGCCACGGCAAGGTCGTTGAACACGCAATAGCCCGCGCCCCGATCGTAGAGCGCGTGGTGGCTGCCGCCGGCGGCGTTGGCGGCGAAGCCGTGCGCCTGGGCGAGCCGGGCCGCGAGCCAGGTGCCGCCCGGCGAGAGCTGGGCACGGCGCGAGACCGCCTCGCCCACCGCGAAGCCGATCCGCCGCTCCTTCTCACGCGGCACGGCGCACGCGATCACCTCGGCGACATAATCGGGATCGTGCACTGCCTCCAGCCAGCGCCGCGGCATCGCTTCCGGCACGTGCACGGTCATCGCCACACCCGCCTCCGCCAGAGCATTCATCACGAGGCCATATTTGTTAAACGAATGACCGCTACCGGGGCGACCGGGAGCGACATAGCCGGGATGGTGGACGACGTGGAGCATCTTGATCTGCCGTCCTAAAGCATGGAACGGGACCACGAAGCCACGAGGAGTGCGCGAAATCATGTCGGAACCCCATGTGCGCCCGGACGTCCGGCGTTTCCTCGAATTCCTCGCCCAGAACGGCGGGCAGGAGATCCGCGAAACGGGCGCGGTCGAGGCGCGCAAGGCGATGGTGGCGACGCGCGGCCTGGCCGATGCCGACGTCGGCGACATCGCCGTGATCCGTAACCTCGCGATCCCCGGTCCGCATGGCGGCGAGATCCGGCTACGCCTCTATGACGCGCGCGAGAACCGCCTGCCCGGGCCGGTGCTCGTCTATTTCCACGGCGGCGGCTTCGTGATCGGCGACCTCGACAGCCACGAGCCAATCTGCGCCGAGATTGCACGCGGACTTGACCTGCCGGTGGTCGCGGTCGACTACCGGCTCGCCCCGGAGAACCCCTGGCCGGCGGCGCCCGACGATTGCGAGGCAGCGGCGCGCTGGATCGCCACCGCACCGGCGGAGCTCGGCCGGGCGGTCACGAGCCTTGTCATCGCCGGCGACAGCGCCGGCGGCGCGCTCGCGATCGTCACCGCGCTGGCACTCCGCGACGATCCGGCGGCGGTGCCGGTGATCGCGCAATGGCCGATCTATCCGCTTGCCGACCTCAACACGGCCTATCCCTCTTACCACGAGTTCGGCGACGGCTACTTCCTCACGCGCGCCGGCATGGACTGGTTCAGCGAGAGCTACCGCTCCGATCCGTCGCACTGGCGCGCCTCGCCGATGCTGCTCGACCAGGCGGGCATGCCGGCGACTTTGGTGGTGACGGCCAGCCTCGATCCTTTGCGCGACCAGGGCCGCGCCTACGCCGCCGCGACGATCCGCGCCGGGGTGCCGACGGTCTACCGCGAGGCGGCCGGCAACATCCACGGCTTCGTCAACATGCGCCGGGCGATCCCGTCTTCCGCCGGCGATATCAACGGCTGCCTCGTCGCGCTGAAGGCGATCATCGCCGAGGCGGAGGCGGCGCGCGTGATGGCCGAGGCCGCTCCCGATCCGGTCGCGGCATGACCGCGGCGCTTCCCTACCGGCCGGCCGCCGGCGTGATGCTGCTTAATGCGGACGGCAAGGTGTTCGTCGCGCAGCGGATCGATTCGACGCTGGAGGCATGGCAGATGCCGCAGGGCGGGCTCGATCGCGGCGAGGAGCCTGAAGCGGGGGCACTGCGCGAGCTCGAGGAGGAGACCGGCATCGGTCCCGAACTCGTCGAGATCATTGCGCGCTCGGCAGGCGAGCTCACCTACGACCTGCCCGCTGATCTCGTCGGGAAGCTCTGGAAGGGCCGCTTTCGCGGCCAGCGCCAGACCTGGTTCCTCGCCCGCTTCCTCGGCAGCGACGAGGATATCGACCTCGCGACGGCCGAGCCCGAGTTCCGGGCGTGGAAATGGGTCGATCCGGCCGAGCTGCCCGATCTGATCGTGCCGTTCAAGCGTCGCCTCTATCAGGACGTGCTCGCCGCCTTCGCCGACCGGCTCGGCTGAGCGGCGGCGATGGCCTGCATCCTCCTTGCGGCGCTGCTTGCGGCAGCGCAGACGCCGCTCGCGCTGCCGCCTCCGGAGATCGAGGTCGAGGCGCCGTCGCAGCCGGTAGCGGTGGTCGACGTGCCGCCGTCGCAGACGCTGCCGGAGGCGGTCCGTACCCTGATCCGCACCGCGATCGAGGCGCACGACGATGCCGCGCTGGCGGCGATCGTGAAGATGGCGCGCAAGGCCTATCCCGACAATCGCGGGGCGATCGCGTCCGAGACCGCGAGCCACGACGCGGCGGCGGAAGCCAAGCGCAAGTCGGACGAGGCGACGCGGCTAGCGCGCCTCGCCAATCCCAATCCGCTCGCCAACTGGAAGGGTGAGATCGAGCTCGGCGCATCGCGGGCGACCGGCAACACCGACAATCTCGCGCTCTACGCCGCCGCCAAGGCGGAACGCGAGGGGCTCCGCTGGAACCACAGCGTCAACCTGCGCGCCGATTTGCAGACGACCGACAAGGTCACCACTACCGAGCGCATCCTTGCCGGGTGGCAACCCAAGTACAAGGTCGACGATGCGCTCTACGCCTACGGGCTCGGTCAGTTCGAGCATGACCGCTTCCTCGGCATCGGCAGCCGCGAGACGGCGGCGGCCGGAATCGGCTACAGCGTGATCAACCGGCCGCAGCTCGGGCTCGACTTCGAGGGCGGACCGGCGCTGCGACGCACCGACTTCGCGGCCGACGAAGCGCAGACT
This sequence comes from uncultured Sphingomonadaceae bacterium, assembly GCA_964247195.1. Lineage (GTDB taxonomy): Bacteria > Pseudomonadota > Alphaproteobacteria > Sphingomonadales > Sphingomonadaceae > JAQGLK01. Next base: position 997 of record CAXTTP010000252.1, on the reverse strand, counting down.
ACCGTAGCCGGGCGCGCCTCGGTCAAGTTTCGCTGGACGATCAACCCGAACCTGCAGGTGACGCAGGATGCCGCCCTGTTTCTTGAGCGGGCGAACAACAATGCGAGTGCCACGACCTCGCTGGAGACCAAGCTGCTCGGCGCGCTGAAGGCCCGCTTCTCGTACAATGTGCAATATGAGCAGGAGGCGCCGGAGCGGCGCGAGTCCGTCGATACGCTGAGCCGGGCGACGCTCGTCTACAGCTTCTGACCACGGGACTGTTGCGGCCGCGAGGCGCGCGCTAGGGTCGGCCATGATCTCGCTGGATCCTACCGACGAGGGCGTGCTCGCCCGCGCCACGGCGGCGCCGCTGCGCACCCAGGTCGAGGCATGGGCGGCGGTCAACAGCGGCTCGCGCAACCTGGCGGGGCTGGCGGCGATGGCGGCGCACCTCGCCGACGCCTTCTCGGTGCTGCCCGGCGAGCTGCACCTCCGCGACGCCGCGCCGGTCGAGGCGATCGGCGCGGACGGGCGCGCGGTTCCGCTCGAACATGGCCGCAACCTCCACCTCCGGGTCCGCCCCGAAGCGCCCATGCAGGTGCTGCTGACCGGGCACATGGACACCGTGTTCGGGGCCGAGCACCCGTTCCAGACGGTTCGGGAAAGCGAGGCAGGGATCCTCAACGGTCCCGGCGTCGCGGACATGAAGGGTGGCCTCGCGCTGATGCTCGCGGCGCTCCGCGCGGTCGAGACGAGCCCGCTCGCGGCGCGCCTGGGCTATGAAGTGGTCGTCAATAGCGACGAGGAGCTGGGCTCGTCCGGCTCGGCGGCGCTGATTGCCGCGGCGGCGCGCGGCAAGGCCGCCGCCCTCACCTACGAGCCGGCGCTGCCCGACGGCACCCTCGCCGGCGCGCGACCCGGCAGCGGCAACTTCTCCTGCATTGTCCGGGGCACGAGCGCGCACGCCGGCCGCAACCCGGAGGACGGCCGCAACGCGGTCGTCGCCGCCGCCGACCTC
>CAXTTP010000251.1:0-4405 GCA_964247195.1 uncultured Sphingomonadaceae bacterium | reverse complement strand
TCGTAGGCCGGCACGCCGTTGAAGCGGACGAGCGTCGACGGCGCTTGCCCCCAGGAGGTGCGCGCGAAGGCGGAGAACGGCGCCATCGTCCCGGTGGCGGTGCGGACAAACCAGTTGGCGAGATCCTCCGGCCGGCTGCGATAGGGCGCGTCGCCTTGCACGTAGACCCGCTTGACGCGGCCACGATCGACGAAATCGTTGACGTAATTGCCGCCCCACGCCGCCGACAGGGTGGAGTCCACGTCTGCCTGGGCGATGCCGAGCGCGCCGACCTTGTCCTGATCGATGTCGACCGAGAGCGTCGCTGTATCCTCCAGCGCGTTCTGGCGAATCGCGGTCAGCTTCGGGTCGTGCCCGGCGGCGGCGAGCAGCTTGTCACACTCGGCCTTGAACTGCTGCCGGCTCAGCCCGCCGGCATTCAACAGCTCGAGGGTGAAGCCGCTCGACTGGCCGAGACCGCGCACCGGCGGCGGATTGAGCGCGAAGAACTGCGTGTCGCGCAGCGACGAGAGCTGGCGAGTGGCGCGGCTGGTGATCTGCTGGCCGGCATTCTCACGGCCCTTGCGGTCGTCCCATGGCGTGAACGCGATGAAGCCCCGTCCGGCATTTTGCCCGGAGCCCGCCTGGCTCTGGCCGCTGACGGTGTAGATCGCCGTGATGTTCTTCTTTTCCGGCCCCAGGAAATAGCGCTCGACGTCGCGCGCCGCTGCCAGCGTGCGTTCTTGGGTGGCGCCGGGCGGAAGCGTGTACTGGATCTGGGCGATGCCCTGATCCTCGGTCGGCAGGAAACTGGTCGGCAGCCGGAGGAACAGGATCGCCAATACGGCACAGATGCCCAGGAACACCAGCATGGCGATGACGGTATGGCCGAGGACCTTCTCGACGCCTCGCTGATAGCGGTCGATGCCGTGCTTGAAGCCTTCGTTGAAGCGCTCGCCGGCGCGATGCAGGAAGCGGCCGACGGCGTTGCCGGTTCCGCGATTCTCCTGATCGGGCCGCTTCAGCAGCGTCGCTGCCAGCGCCGGCGATAGGATAAGCGCGACCAGCACCGACAGCGCCATCGACGACACGATCGTGATCGAGAACTGACGGTAGATCACCCCGACCGAGCCGCCGAAAAAGGCCATCGGCAGGAACACCGCGGAGAGGACCAGCGCGATCGCGACCAGCGCGGTCTGGATCTCGCCCATCGACTTGATGGTGGCATCGCGCGGGCTGATGTCGGGCTCCTCCTCCATCACCCGCTCGACGTTCTCGACGACCACAATCGCGTCGTCGACGAGCAGGCCGATCGAGAGCACCAGCCCGAACAGCGTCAGCACGTTGATGGTGAAGCCGCACAAGGCGAGGATGCCGAAGGTGCCGAGGAGCACGACCGGCACCGCGATCGCCGGGATCAGCGTCGCCCGCCAGCTCTGCAGGAACACGAACATGACGATGACGACGAGGATGATCGCCTCGATCAACGTCTTGATGACGTCGTTCACCGAAAGCTTGATGAAGGCGGTGGCATCGTTCGGAAAGGCGTATTGATAGCCCGGCGGGAAGGATTTCGCCCGCGTGGCGATCTCCTGGCGGACGAGCTTGGCGGTGGCGAGCGCGTCCGCTCCCGGCGCGAGCTGAATGGCGACGCCGGCGCCCGGATGGCCGTTGAGCCGGCTCACCGTGGTATAGTTCTCGCTGCCGAGCTCGACGCGGGCGACATCCTGGAGCAGCACCTTCGAGCCGTCGCCCTGTGTCTTGACGATGATGTGCTTGAACTGGTCGACGTTCGTAAGCCGCGATCGGGAGGTCACGGTGGCGTTCAGCATCTGGCCGGGGAGCGACGGCTGGCCGCCGATCTGGCCGGCGGCGACCTGCGTGTTCTGAGCCTGGATCGCCGCCGTAACGTCGCGCGGCATGAGCTGGTAGCTCGCCAGCCGGAACGGATCGAGCCAGATCCGCATGGCATATTGCGCGCCGAAGACGTTGACGTCGCCGACGCCCTTCAGCCGGCCGATGGTGTCCTGCAGGTTCGAGACCAGAAAGTCCGAGACGTCGCCGCTGGTTTGCCGGTCGGTGGCGTCGTAGATCGCCACGACCATCAGGAAGTCGGGGTTGGACTTGGTGACGATCAGCCCCTGCTGCTGCACCTGCTGGGGCAGCCGCGGCAGCGCCTGCTGCACCTTGTTCTGCACCTGCACCTGAGCGATGTCGGCATTGGTCCCCTTGTCGAAGGTGACGGTGACCGTCACCGTGCCGGCAGAACTGGAATTGGCGGAGAAGTAGATCAGGCCGTCGATGCCGGTGAGCTGCTGCTCGATGACCTGGGTGACGCTCGATTCCAGCGTCTCGGCGGACGCGCCCGGATAGGTCGCGCGGATGTTGACCTGCGGCGGGGCGATGTCCGGATATTGCTCGACCGGCAGCGACAATATGCCGCCGATGCCCAGCAGCATGATGATGATCGCGATGACCCAGGCGAAGATCGGCCGGTCGATGAAGATGCGCGAGAGCATGGGCCGCTAGTGCTGCGGCGCGCTGCCGGCGCCGTTGCTTCCCGCCGAGCCGCCTTCGCCGCCGCGCCCGTCGCCGCCCTTGACCGGCTGCGGCTTGGATCCCGCCGGCACCGGGCGGATCGCCTGGCCGGGCTTGATGCGGCCGAGCCCTTCGGTGATCAGCTTGTCGCCCGGCTTCAGGCCGCTCGTCACCAGCCACTTGTCGCCGATGGTCTGGTCGGCCTTGACGTCGCGCAGGACGGCCTTGTTGCCGGGCCCGACCAGCATCACCGTCGCCGTGCCCTTGGCATCGCGCGCAATGCCGGTCTGGGGCACGAGGATGGCGTTGCGGGCGGTTGCCTGACTGAGCCGGGCGCGCACGTACATGCCCGGCAGGAGGATGCCCTCGCCATTGGGGAAGCGGGCGCGCAGCGTCACCGTGCCGGTCGTCGGATCGACCATCGCCTCGGCGAACTCGAGCTTGCCCGACGCCGCATAGTCGCTGCCATCCTCCAACTGCAGCCGCACGTCCGCCGCCGACCGAACGACGCCGCCGGCGTCCAGCGAGCGGCGCAGGGTGAGCAGATCGGCGCTCGACTGCTGGATGTCGACATAGATCGGATCGAGTCGCTGGATCGTCGTTAGGGGATCGGTCTGGTTCGTCGTCACCAGCGCGCCGGTGGTGAAGAGCGACCGGCCGATGCGGCCGGTGATCGGCGCCGGCACGCGCGTGAAGCGCAGGTTGATGCTGGCGGTATCGAGCTGCGCGCGGTTCTGCGCGACGGAGGCCGCGGCCTCCCGCGCCGTCGCCGCGGCGTCGGTAAAGTCCTGCTTGCTCACCGCCTCGATCTCGGCAAGCGGGCGGTAGCGTTGCGCCTTCGCCTCGGCCGCCTCGCGCGTCGCCTCGGCGCTGGTGACGTTCGCGCGCGCCTGGTTCACCGCGGCCCGGTAGAGGCTGGGATCGATCTGGTAGAGCGTCTGCCCCTGGTGGACGATCGTCCCCTCGGTGAACAGCCGCGCCTTGATCACGCCCGACACCTGCGGCCGCACCTCCGACACTTCGAACGCGGAGGTGCGGCCGGCGAGCTCGATCTGGAGCGGAACCGTCGTCGCCGTCACTACCACGAAGCCCGCCTCGGGCGGCGGCGGAGCGCTCTTCTCTTTCTTGTCACCGCACCCCGCAAGCAGGAGCACGGGAAGGAAGAGCATGCGGGAACGCTTCAGCAACGCAGTAGGCAAAGCTCGCATATTGCGGCGCTAGGTGCCCGAAGCCGGGCCGTCAACTCGATTGCTGCACCGCCAGAAAGTTCATCTGCCGATCCTACCGGATCAAGCGGAAGCGCTCTCGCGATCCTTCTTGGCGAACACCCGCACCGGCTCCTTGCGGCCCTCGACGACGTCCTTGTCGATCACGATCTCGTGCACGCCGTCCATTCCCGGCAGGTCGAACATCGTGTCGAGCAAGATCGACTCGAGGATCGATCGAAGCCCGCGGGCGCCGGTCTTGCGGTCGATCGCCCGGCGCGCGACCGAGACCAGCGCCTCGTCGGTGAAGCCGAGCTTGACCGCCTCCATGTCGAACAGCTTGTGATATTGCTTCACCAGCGCGTTCTTGGGCTCGGACAGGATCTTGACCAGCGCCGGCTCGTCGAGATCCTCGAGTGTCGCGATCACCGGCAGGCGGCCGACGAACTCGGGGATCAGGCCGAACTTGAGCAGGTCCTCCGGCTCGCACTGGCGCAGGACTTCCCCGGTACGCCGCTCGTCCGGACCGGCGACGAACGCGCCGAAGCCGATCGACTTGCCCTGAAGGCGGTCGGCGATGATCTTCTCGAGGCCCGAGAAGGCGCCGCCGCAGATGAAAAGGATGTTGGTCGTGTCGACCTGGAGGAACTCCTGCTGCGGATGCTTGCGCCCGCCCTGCGGCG
>CAXTTP010000250.1:0-4434 GCA_964247195.1 uncultured Sphingomonadaceae bacterium | reverse complement strand
AGCCGGGTGCGATCGCGTTCACGGTAACGCCGGCGCGCGCGCCTTCCTGGGCTAGCGCCTTGGTGAACCCATGGATACCGGATTTGGCGGCGGCGTAGTTCACCTGGCCGTACTGGCCCGCCTGACCGTTGATCGATCCGATATTGACGATGCGTCCGAACTGGCGGGCGTTCATCCCGTCCCACACCACCTTCGCCATGTTGAAGCAGCCGCCGAGATTGGTCCGCACGACGTCGTCCCACATTTCCGCGGTCATCCGCTTCATCGTCGCGTCGCGGGTGATGCCGGCATTGTTGACGAGTATGTCGACGGGTCCGAGCTCCGCCTCGATCGTCTTCACGCCCTCCACGCAGGCCGCAAAATCGGCGACGTCCCACTTATAGGATTTGATGCCGGTGCGTTCGGAGAACGAGCGGGCGCGCTCTTCATTGCCGGCATAGTTGGCGGCGACGATTATCCCGGCATCTTGGAGGGCGAGGCTGATCGCCTCGCCGATGCCGCGTGTGCCGCCCGTGACGATGGCAATTCTGGCCATATTTCCTCTCCCGATATTGGGTCGAAGCCTAAGCGCGTGCCACCCAGCCTTCAAGCTCGCGAGAGATCAGAACGTGAAGGAGTTGCATGCCCGGCGCGCTGTCGTTGAGGCAGGGCAGGTAGGCGAAACGCTCGCCGCCAGCGGCGAGGAACGTATCGCTCCCGCGCATCGCCATCTCTTCCAGCGTTTCCAGGCAGTCGGCCGAGAAACCCGGCGCCACCACCGCCACGCGCCGCGTGCCGCCGGCGGCGAGCGCGGCAAGCATCTGGTCGGTCGGGGGCTCCAGCCATTTCGCCCGGCCGAAGCGCGACTGGAAGGCGACCACCAGCTCGCGCCCGAGCGCCTCGCCCAGCAGCCGCGCCGTCTTCTGGCACTGACAGTGATAGGGGTCGCCGAGTTCCAGCGTGCGCTGCGGCATGCCGTGGAAGCTGGCGACGATCGTCTCCGGCGCGAAATCGAGCGCGGCGAGCGACGTCTCGACCGAGGTCTTGAGTGCCTCGATATAGGCCGGATCGTCATGATAGGGCGGCAGCGTGCGAAGCGCCGGCTGCCAGCGCATCGCGGCAAGCGCGGCGAACGCGGCATCGTTGGCGGTCGCGGTCGTGGCCGCGCAATATTGCGGGTAGAGCGGCGCCACCAGGATCCGCTCGCAGCCCGCCTCCTTGAGCGCGCCGAGCCGCGCGGCGATGCCCGGATTGCCGTAGCGCATCGCATGGTCGACGATCACGCCCTCGCCGAACGCGCCCGCGAGCGCCCTGGCCTGGGCCCGCGTGATTGCGGCGAGCGGCGAGCCGTCCTCGCGCCAGACCTGGGCATAGGCATGGGCGGACTTCTTCGGACGGGTGCGCAACACGAGCCCGCGCAGGATCGGCTGCCACAGGATCGGCGGGATCTCGATGACGCGCCGGTCGGACAGGAACTCCGCGAGGTAGCGCCTCACCGCGGCGACATCGGCCGTGTCCGGCGTGCCCAAGTTGACGATCAGCACACCGACTTTGCGGGGCGGGATCTCGGGATGATCGGCGGGCGGCGTCATGCGCGTAGCGGCAGGCGGCGGCGGCGGTGGCCGGTCGCCGCGAACAGCGCGTTGGCGATGGCCGGCGCGACCGTCGGCACCCCCAGCTCGCCGACGCCGCCCGGGGCTTCGTCGCTGCGGACCAGCTGGACGACGATCTGCGGCGTGGTCGCGAGCGTCGGCAGGCCGAGCGCGTCGAAGTTGCGCGCGTCCGGCACCCCGGCGATCACGCCGGTGGTCGCGCCGAGCGCCGCCGCCATCCCCCACAGGATCCCGCCCTCGATCTGCTGGAGGATGACGTCGTCGTTGAACGATCGCCCGCAATCCACCACCGCGACGATCCGGTCCACCGCGATCTCCTGCGCCTTGCCGACATGCACCTCGGCCAGCATCGCGACATGGCTGCCGAAGGCGCTATGCGCGGCGATGCCCTGGGCGCTGCCCGACGTGCCCCCCTCCCAGCCGCCGAGCGCGGTCACCGTCGACAGGCAATGGGCGAGGCGAGGCGAGGCGCCCAGCATCTGCATGCGGAACGAGAGCGGCTCGATATTGGCGAGATGGGCAAGCTCGTCGACGAAGCATTCGGTGAAGAAGCAGGTGTAGCTGTGCGCGACCGAGCGCCACATGCCGGTGGCGACCCCGATCGGCGCCGGATGGTGATCGATGCCGACCGCGGGAATGGCGTAAACCGGCATCGCCCCGGCCACCGCCTCGGGCTCGGCGCCATCACCGCCGCCGACCACCGGCGCCAGCCGCGCCGCCGTCGCCGCCATCGTCGACGGCGCCGCGATCCGCGCCCGCCAGCCGAGCACGCTCCCGCCCGAGCCGAGCTTCGCCGCCATCCGCGCCAGTGCCGGCGGGCGGCAGCGATCCTGCGCGAGATCCTCGGCGCGGCTCCACATCAACTGCACCGGCCGCTCCATCCGCTGCGCCAGCAGCGCCGCCTGGGCGACCGCATCCAGCTCGATCTTGCGGCCGAAGCTGCCGCCGATCAGCATCGGGTAGACGGTAACATCCTCTTCCGGAAAGCCGATCGCGCGTGCCGCCGCGGCCCGGGCGAGGCCGGGCGCCTGCGTCGGCAGCCACAGCTCCAGCCGGTCGCCGGTGATCCGCGCCGTCGCCGCCATCGGCTCGATCGCCGCGTGTACCGCCAGCGGCACGGCATATTCGGCGGTGACGCCGCCACCCTCGGCGAACACCGCCTCGACATCGCCGGCCGATGCGAAGCGCGTGTGAGGGCCACTCGCGAGCGCTTCGTGGAGCGCCGCATCGATCGAGGCGCTGTCCGGGACAGGCCCCTGCGCCGCCCAGCGCGGCCGCATCGCGTCGACGGCGCGGTTCGCCGCCCACCATGTCGTCGCCACTGCCGCCGCCCAGCCCGGGTTCTGCACCACCGCCAGCACGCCCGGGATGCGATCCGCCGCCGCCGCGTCGACCGCGGTCAGCCTGGCGCCCCCGGTCGGAGCCTGGCGCACCGCGGCATAGACCATATCAGGCAGGCGGACGTCGGCGGTGAAGCGCGCCGAGCCGTCGATCTTGGCCGGCATGTCGAGCCGCGGCGGCGAGTGTGGCGGGGAGGGGCCGCGCAGCACGATCCGCTTCGGCGGGGTCAGCGCCGCGGCCTCGGCGGCCAGCTCGCCGAAGCGCAGCCTCTCCTCGCCGCGCACGACGAAGCCCTGCGCCGTGTCGCACGCCATCGGGTCGACGCCCCAGCGCTTCGCCGCCGCCATGCAGAGCAAGGTGCGCGCTGTCGCGCCCGCCTCGCGGAAGCGGCCCTCGAACGCGCGGATCGATGTCGATCCGGCGGTGATCATGAGCCCGGAGCGAATCGCGAGCTCGCGCGCCGCCCACGCGCCGGCGCCGCGCAGGACCGGCGGCAGATGATCGCCGGCCATCTCCTCGGCGATGAGCGCATTGGCGTAGAGCGGGCTGATCGGCGCGGGCTCGACGCCGACGGTGCGCCAATCGGCGCCGAGCTCGTCGGCGAGGATCTGCGGTAGCACCGTATAGACGCCCTGTCCCATCTCCGCCTGCGGCACGACGACCGCGACATGGCCGTCCACGCCGATCTTGAGGAACGCGTTCAACACCGTCTCACCGGGGGCGGCGACGAGGTTGGGCGCATAATGCCGCGGCCACACGCCCCAGCCGATCACCAGCCCGGCAGCGGCACCGCCGCCGATCAGCAGCGTCCGGCGGCTGAGCCCGCGCCTCTCTCCATGATCCGCCATCCCCGGTCTGATAGGGTGGCGCGTCGCGCTAGGCCAGCGCCTGCCGAGGGTGCGGGCCCGGAAAACATGGCCGACCGCCGGCGCTCCCGGCGGCATGGCAGGCGGCGCGCAGGCCGGCCTTGTCGATCTTGCCGGTGCCGAGCCTCGCCAGCGGCGCATCCGCGAACCAGATCCGTGCCGGCCGCTTGAATCGCGCCAGCCGCGGCGCCAGGAACTCCGCCAGCGCGGCCGCGTCCAACGCCGCGCCCGGCTGGAGGTGCACTACCGCGCCGGGCACTTCGCCGAGCCGATCGTCGGGCAGCCCGAACACGCATGCCTCGACGACGGCGGGGTGCGCGTAGAGCGCCGCCTCGACTTCCTGCGAGCTGATCTTCTCACCACCGCGGATGATGATGTCCCCCGCGCGATCGACGAGGAACAGGCGGCCCTCCTCGTCGAGATGGCCGATATCACCGGTGCGGACGGAGCCGTCGGCCGTCATCGTCGCCGCCGTCGCGGCGGGATCCCGCCAGTAGCCGCGCGCATTCGCCGCGCTCCGGATCGCGACCTCGCCGCGCGCGCCGGCCGGCAGTCGCGCGCCCGCCTCGTCGAGGATCGTGACCGCGACGAACGGCCGCTGCGCCCGGCCGGTGGACGCCGGCCAGGCCCGGTAG
>CAXTTP010000249.1:0-4441 GCA_964247195.1 uncultured Sphingomonadaceae bacterium | reverse complement strand
GATCAGCTCCGCCTCCTTGCCCATGCAGCCGGTGACGATGACGCGGCCATTTTCGGCGATCGCCTCTCCGATCGCCTCGAGGCTCTCCTCCTTGGCGCTGTCGAGGAAGCCGCAGGTGTTGACTAGCACGACATCGGCACCGGCATAGTCGGGGGACATCGCGTAGCCGTCCGAGCGCAGCTTGGTGAGGATGCGCTCGCTGTCGACGAGATTCTTCGGACAGCCGAGCGACACCATGCCGACCTTGGGCGGGGAGGGGAGGACGGTAGCCATGCGAGGCCGCGCACATAGGCGCGTGCGCGCGATTTTGCGAGGGCCGTCAGCTCGCCGGCAGGTAGCGCAGCGGATCGACCGGGACGCGCTTGCTGCGGATCTCGAAATGGACCTGCGGTGCGTTGGCCATGCCGGTCTCGCCGGCGCGCGCGATCGGCTGGCCGCGCTTGACCGCCTGGCCGCGGGTGACGAGCAGCTCCTCGGCATTGCCATAAGCCGTGATCCAGCCGTCGCCGTGCCGCAGCAGGACGAGCCCGCCATAGGAGCCCAGCGCGCCGACATAGGCGACCACGCCGTCGGCGGCGGCGAGCACCGGCGTGCCGAGCGGCGCGGCGATGTTGATGCCGTTGCTGCGCCGGCCGTTGCCAAGCGTGCCGAAGCGGGCGAGGATCGGACCGGTCACCGGCCAGGCGAAGCGGCCCGAGAAATCGGCCGGCTCGCCCACGGTCGCGTCCGGCGGCAGGCGCCGCTTCGCGCCCGCGACCGGGGCTACCGCGGTCTCGTTGGCGGCTAGCGCCGGCTCGCCGCCTGTGATCAAGTCGTCGATGTCCACGCGGAACGCCTGCGCGCGCTCCTCCAGAGACATCGTCGAGACCTCGGCGCGGCTCGGCAGCAGCAGCCGCTGGCCGACGCGCAGGATGAACGGCTCCTGGAGATGGTTGACGCTCGTCACCTCGGACCAGTCGACCCCATAGGCACGCGCGATGGCGATGCCGGTCTCGCCCGACTTGACGCGGTGCCAGCGGCCACCCGGGATGCGCAGCCGCTCGCCGGCGCGGATGGTGAAGGGTGGCGGGATGTCGTTGTCGCGCGCGATCGCCTCGGAGCCGGCGCCGGTGCGATCGGCGACGATACGCAGCGTGTCGCCCTGCCTGACGAGGTAGATCGACGGCCGCCGCTCGATCGCATCGGGCGTGACCTGGCGCGCCGCCCACGCCGGCGCGACCTTCGCCGCGGCCGGCACGACAACCTGTTCGGTTCGCGGCGTCCGCGCGATCGGGTCTGCGGTATAATGCTCCGGCGGAGCCGCGCGATCGCCGGGGATGCAGCCGCTCGCGATCAGCAGGGCGGCGGCGCAGGCGGGGGCGGGCGAACGGATCATCGGCGGAACAATTAACCATGATGTCGCCGTCTGCGCCAGTGCCGCAGCCGACATCGTCTTGGATCGGGCCGGCACTGAAGCGCCGGGCGTCAGGCGGGCGTCAGCCGCTCCAGCCCGCCCATATAGGGCAGTAGCGCGTCGGGTACGCGCACCGAGCCGTCGGCTTCCTGGTAATTCTCCAGCACCGCGACGAGCGTGCGACCCACCGCGAGGCCGGAGCCGTTGAGCGTGTGGACGAAGCGCGTTCCACGGGCGTCGCCGCCCAGACGATAACGCGCCGCCATCCGACGCGCCTGGAAGTCACCGCAGTTCGAGATGCTGCTGATCTCGCGATAGCGGCCCTGGCCGGGCAGCCAGACTTCGAGATCGTAGGTCTTGCGCGCGGCAAAGCCCATGTCCCCGGCGCACAACAGCATGCGGCGGTAGGGCAGGCCGAGCGTCGCGAGGATCGCTTCGGCAGCCGCGACCATATGGTCGTGCTCGGCCTCGGACTGCTCCGGCGTCGCGATCGCCACCAGCTCGACCTTCTCGAACTGGTGCTGGCGGATCATGCCGCGCGTGTCGCGCCCGGCGGCGCCCGCCTCGGAGCGGAAGCAGGGGGTAAGCGCGGTGAAGCGCAGCGGCAGCGCGGCTTCGTCGAGGATCGTCTCGCGGACGAGGTTGGTGAGGCTCACCTCGGCGGTCGGGATCAGCCACCGGCCGTCGGTGGTGCGAAACAGGTCGTCGGCGAACTTGGGGAGCTGGCCGGTGCCGAACACCGCCTCGTCGCGGACCAGCAGCGGCGGCGCCACCTCCTGATAGCCGCGCGCGGTCTGGGCATCGAGCATGAACTGGCCGAGCGCGCGGTTGAGCCGCGCCATCGCGCCGCGCAGCACTACGAAACGCGCGCCCGAGATCGCGCCCGCGGCGGCGAAGTCCATGCCCAGCGGCGCCGCGAAATCGGGATGCTCGGCGGGCGTGAACGGGAAGTCGCGCTGGCTCCCCCAGCGGCCGCGCTCGACATTGTCGTTCTCGTCGGCGCCGGGCGGCACATCGCCGGCGGGCAGGTTCGGCAGCGCGGCGAGGGCGGTTTCCAGTGCCGCCGTGGCGAGCCGCTCGGCCTCCTCAAGCGCCGGCAGGTCACGCTTGAGCGCGGTCACCTCCGCCATCAGCGCCGCGGCGCTCGCCTCGTCGCGCTTCGCCTTGGCCTGGCCGATCGCCCGGGAGGCATCGTTGCGGCGGGTCTGCGCCAGCTGCAGCGCGGTCATCGCTGCCCGCCGCTGCTGGTCGAGCGCGACCAGCTCGGCGGCACGAGGCGGCAAGCCGCGCTGCGCCAGGCCCGCGTCGAAGGCGGCGGGATCGTCCCGGATGAGGCCGATGTCGTGCATGGGGAGCGCCTATGCGGCGGCCCGCCGGCCCACGCAACCCTGCGCGCCACGCGGGCGTTGCCGGTCCGAGCCCATGAGAAGGAGACCCCTGGAATGCGCATTCCGCACAACAGCCTCATCGCCGTCGCCGACGGTCGCAAGCTCCTGTTCCTGCGCAACGAGGGCAGCGCGGTGGAGCCGGTGCTCCACAAGGTCGCGGTCGAGCGCAAGCAGAACCCGGCCGACCGTGACCAGAAGAGCGACCGCGCCGGCCACGCCTCCGCGAGCTTCGGGCCGGGTGGCAACTCCATGGAGGAGGTCGATTTCCACCAGCTCGAGGAAGACCGCTTCGCCGCCGACGCGGCCGAGCTGCTCAAGCGCCGGGCGATCGATAGCGACCATGAATCGCTGATCGTGGTGGCGCCACCCCGCACGCTCGGCGAGATGCGCAAGCATTACCGCAAGGAGGTCAGCGAACGCCTGTCCGCGGAGCTGGCAAAGGACCTGACCAACCATCCCGTGGATCAGATCGCACGGATCCTGCTCGCCGCGGAGTGAGCCGGCGGGCTCAGCCCGTCGCGACGCGGCGGCGACCCGTCGCGAAGCGACTGGGCGGCACCGCCGTTGCCCGTAATTTGTTTCGGTAGGGGACTTCAAGCCAAGGGAGACAATCATGAATGTTGCCAGGATGCTCGGCGTTACCGCTCTCGCGCTCGTCGCAGCGCCGCTCGCTGCGCAGACGAGCAATGCGCCGGCCGCGACCGCGGCGCCCGGAGCCGCACCCGGCGGTACGGTCACCGCGGGATCCACCGTCACCGACACCGCCGGCGGCCAGGTCGGCACGATCGACAGCGTCAGCGCCGGCGTCGCCATCGTCAACACCGGCACCAACAAGGTCGGCATCCCGGTCGCCTCGTTCGCGGTGACCGAGAAGGGCCCGGTGCTCGGCATGACCAAGGCACAGCTGGACGCGGCGGCCAGCCAGGCCTCCGCGCAGGCGGCGGCGGCGCTGAAGGCGCAGCTCACTCCGGGCGCGACGGTGTACGGCAAGGCCGGCGCCTCGGTCGGGACGATCAAGGAAGCCGACGATCAATATGTGACGATCACCATGGCCCGGGGGCCGGTGAAGCTGCCGGTCAGCGTCTTCTCGAAGGGCGAGAGCGGGCCGATGATCGCGATGACCGCCGACGAGCTCAACAAGGCCGTCGCCGCCGCCGCCCCGACCCGCTAGGGTCGCGGGCGGGCCGCAGGGAGGCTCAGGCTTCCTTGCGGCTCAGGCGGCGGCGCGCGACCAGCGCCATCGCGCCGGCGCCGAACAGCAGCACCATCGGCGGAGCGGGCACGGGCGTACCGGGCCCTCCGTGCGGCGGCTTGTCGTGCGGCGGGCCCCAGCTCGAGCTGCCGTAGCTGCTGGAGCCGCTGCTGCTCGACGAGGTCGAACTGCTGGTGGAACTGCTCGTCGACGTGCTGCTGCTCGTCGAGCTGCTGGTCGCGCCGCTCGAGGTCGAACTACTGGTCGCGCCGCTCGAGGTGGAACTGCTCGTCGCACCGCTCGACGTCGAGCTGCTGGTTGCGCCGCTGGAGGTCGAGCCGCCGCTGCTGCTGGAGGTCGACGAGATTACGACGCTGCCGCCGCCACCGCCCCAAAAGCCGCCGCCGCCGAAGAAGCCACCGCCGCCGCCCCAGCCGCCGATCGGGCCGCCGCCGACGATCGCCGTCG
>CAXTTP010000248.1:0-4487 GCA_964247195.1 uncultured Sphingomonadaceae bacterium | reverse complement strand
CGACATCCGCGGCGCGCTGTTCATCGATGCGATGCTCGGCCGCCACTTCGCGCTGGTCGGCTCGACCGGCACCGGCAAGTCGACCAGCGCCGCCCTGATCCTGCACCGCATCTGCCAGATGGCGCCCGAGGGGCACATCGTGATGATCGATCCGCACGGCGAATATTCCGCCGCCTTCAGCAGCACCGGCGAAATACTCAACGTCGACAATCTCGCCATGCCCTATTGGCTGATGAACCTGGAGGAGCATGTCGAGGTGTTCGTCACCTCGGAGGGCGCCGACCGCCAGCTCGATACCGACATCCTCGCCAAGACCCTGCTCGCCGCCCGCTCCAAGAGCCGGCTCGCCGAGGGGCTGGGCAAGGTCACCGCCGACAGCCCGATCCCCTATCTGTTGTCCGATCTCACCAACATCATCCAGCTCGAAATGGGCAAGATGGACAAGGCGGGCAACAGCGCCCCCTATATGCGCCTCAAGAGCAAGATGGACGAGATCAAGGCCGATCCCCGCTACAGCTTCATGTTCTCCGGCATGCTTGTCGCCGACACGATGGCGGCGTTCCTCGCCAAGGTGCTGCGCATGCCCGGCAACGGCAAGCCGATCTCGGTGATCGACGTTTCGGGCGTGCCGTCGGACATCACCGCAGTCGTGGTCGCGATGCTGGCACGGATGGTGTTCGATTACGCGATCTGGTCCCGCCGCGAGGCGCAGCGGCCGATCCTCCTCGTCTGCGAGGAGGCGCATCGCTACATCCCGTCCGATCGCGTCACCAGCGGCTCGGCGGTGCGCAAGATCCTCGAGCGCGTGGCCAAGGAGGGGCGCAAATATGGCGTGTCGCTGGGCCTCATCACCCAGCGCCCGTCCGATCTCGCCGAGGGCGTGCTCTCGCAATGCGGCACGATCCTGGCGATGCGGCTCAACAACGATCGCGATCAGGCGCATGTCCGCTCGGCGATGCCGGAAGGCGCGCGCGGCTTCCTCGATTCGATCCCGGCACTCAGGAACCGCGAGTGCATCATCGTCGGCGAGGGCGTCTCGATCCCGATCCGCGTCTCGCTCGACAATCTGGAACCGGAACTGCGCCCGGCGTCGAGCGACCCGCTCTTCTCCGAGCTGTGGCGGGAAAGCGGCGACGAGGCGCAGATCCTCGAGCGCGTGATCAGACGCTGGCGGAGCCAGGGGCGGTAGCAATCGGCCGTTCTGCCCGGCAAGCCGCCGTCAGATCAAACCCTCGTGCGTCATCGCCGTCTTTACGGCGGGCCGCTCCATCAGCCGGTCGCGGAAGGCGGCGAGCTTGGCCGGCACCTCGAGGCCGTTCTTTCCCGCCCACAGCAGCATGACGAACAGGTAGCAGTCGGCAACGCTGATGTCGGGACCGAACAGGAACTCGCCTTGCATCGTGTCGGCGAGATATTCCATGCGCTTCAGGATCGTCTCGGCAGCCTTCGCCTTCTCGTCGTCGCCAGCGCCGGCGAAGAAGGGTTTGAAGCTCTTGTGGATCTCGGTCGAGATATAGGCCAGCGCTTCCAGCAGGTGCGTGTGCCCAAGCGCGCCGGAGGGCTTCAGTGCCGCTGCCTGATGCGCGATCCAGTCGAGGATCGCGATGTTCTCGCTCAGGGTTTCGCCCGTATCGAGCGTCAGGGCGGGCACATATCCCTTAGGGTTGATCGTCGTGTAATCGACGCCGCCGTCCGTGCGCTTCGCCTTCAGGTCGACCTTCTCATGCTCGAAGGACAAGCCTGCCTCGTGCAGCGCGATATGGTCGGCGAGACTGCAAGCACCCGGCGCATAATACAGCTTCATCGAGAACTCTCCCATGTTGATGCGCATCAACGCGTTTGGTGCGCGATTGGCGCCATTCAACGTATGCAATCGCGAGAGCCATGCGAATGCGTCGGCGGCCCCAAGCCCGGTCGCGCGAGGACGTACGGAAGGCGGGCGGCTTGGTTCTATCCCCGCGGCTTGACCAGCGCCATTTCCGCCGCCGTCACCACCCGGCGACCCGCGAACGGCCGAGCCGCGGCGCCAACCTCCACCGCCGTCAGCCGCGCCAGCGTCGCCTTGAAGCGCGCGAGGTCGGCGCCGACCAGCTGGGAAGTGGTGATGAAGCTCACCGACGAGGGGTTGATCGGCTGGTTGTTGCGATAGACTTCGTAATGGAGGTGCGGGCCGGTCGAGAGGCCGGTCGAGCCGACATAGCCGATCACCTGACCCTGGGCGACGCTCTCGCCGACGCGAACCGCGATCCGGCTCATATGCGCGTAGCCCGTGCCCATGCCGCCGGCATTGTTCATCCGGACGAAATTGCCGTGGCCGCCGTGCCAGCCGGCATAGATGATGGTGCCGGCAGCGGCGGCGACGATCGGCGAACCATATGCCGCGCCGATGTCGATGCCCTGGTGCATCCGCGTGAAGCCGAGCAGCGGGTGGAAGCGCATCCCGAAGCTGGAGGTGAGATGACCGAAGACCGGCATCCGCATCGCCCCGCGCTGCTCGCCGACGCCGGACGCCTCGAACCATTCGGTCTTACCGCCGCTCTGCCAGCGCAGCAGCCGGGTGCTGCGCGCGCCCTGCGCAAGCCCGGCATAGAGCAGGTCGCCATTCTCGACCTCGCCGGTCTCGGCGCGGCGATGGGCCAGGATCAGGTCGAAGCGGTCGTCGCCGCGGAGCGCCCCGATCGGCATCCGCGCCGAGAGCGCCTTGATATAGGCAGCGACCGCCGAGGCGGGGGCGCCGGCGGCGCGCGCCGAGCGGAACAGGCTGTCGCCGACCCGGCCCTCGATGCGCAGCGGCGTATCGTCGACCGCGATTGGCAGGCGCTTGAGCTCCAGCGCGGCGCCGACCCGCTCGACCGCGAGGCGGAGATCGAAGCGGGCGCGAAACAGGAGATGGTCGAGCGGCCGCGGCTGCAGGCGGCTGGCGCGGCGGCCGAGCACCACGTCCATGCGCGTGCCGGCGACGAGATCGTCGAGCGGCACCGCGCGCGCGACCATGTCGGCGACGTCGCTCGCCGGGACATGGGCGACGCCGGCGCGCTCCAGCACGCGGGCGAAGCCGTCGCCCTGGCCGAGCGTGGCGCTGAGCTCGACACTGGGGCGTTCGGGCGTGTCGGTGAGCGGCTCGACGGCGTCGGTCGGCCCCATCCGGCGGCCGGTATCGGCGCCATAGGCGAGCGGCGCGATGGTGAGGGCGCGGGCTTCCTGCCACTGGCTCTCCGGGAGCGCCGCCGGCACCGCGCCAGCGAGCGCACGCGGCCCCGAGCCGAGCGAGATCGCCGCCGCGCACAGGCCGAGGCAGGTCGCAGCGCCGCGAAACCATTCGCGCGACCCGATCCGCGCGCCGAGATCGACCACGAGGTCGAGCTCCGCCAGCCAATGCTCGAAACGTTCGATGCGACCGCGCGCGGGGCGGGCCGCCGGAACCAGCCGGGCGTGGCGCGCGAGGGTGGCGGCGCCGCCACCTTGCCCGAACTCGGCCTCGCTAGGTTGATACAAGCCGCTGGCCCCCAAACCGGATCGCCCCCGCTGCGATCGCGGCGGCACAAGGACTGTGAAGCGGGTGGGTTAAAGTCAAATTAATCGCCGGCCTGTCGGCAGCACTTGCGGCGGGGCGAGTCAGGCTTGCGCCAAGCCGTGCGCGCGACGGAACCGACCCGTCCCAGTTGATTCAATAGCTTGGCCCCCCGCGCTACTTGCTTCGTCGCGCTTGCGTTATTCCGCTCGCCATCCGATCTTGCGCCTCGTGTCCCGCGTCGCAGAGACATCGGTCGTCGCCGTGCTCGGCCCGACCAACACCGGCAAGACGCATCTCGCGATCGAGCGGATGTGCGCTCACTCCAGCGGCATGATCGGCTTCCCGCTGCGGCTGCTCGCGCGCGAGGTCTACGACCGCGTCGTGGCGCTCAAGGGCAAGGACCAGGTGGCGTTGATCACCGGCGAGGAGAAGATCGTGCCGGCGAACGCGCGCTGGTTCCTCTCGACAGCCGAATCCATGCCGCTCGACCGCGACCTTGCCTTCGTCGCGCTCGACGAAGCGCAGCTCGGCTCGGATCCCGAGCGCGGCCACGTCTTCACCGACCGGCTGCTGCGCGCGCGCGGCCGCGACGAGACGATGATCCTGGGCTCCGAATCGCTCCGGCCGATGCTGCGCGCGCTCGTGCCCCAGGCGGAGATCGTCGGCCGGCCGCGCTTCTCGACGCTGAGCTATGCCGGCGCGGCGAAGCTGTCGCGGCTGCCGGCGCGGTCGGCGATCGTCGCCTTCTCGGCAGAGGAGGTCTATGCCGTCGCCGAGATGCTGCGCCGCCTGCGCGGTGGCGCGGCAGTGGTGATGGGCGCGCTCTCGCCGCGCACCCGCAACGCCCAGGTGGCGATGTTCCAGGCCGGCGAGGTCGATTATCTGGTCGCGACCGACGCGATCGGCATGGGCCTGAACATGGACGTCGCGCACGTCGCCTTCGCCTCGCTTCGCAAGTTCGATGGCCGCCGCC
>CAXTTP010000247.1:0-4488 GCA_964247195.1 uncultured Sphingomonadaceae bacterium | reverse complement strand
GTCCTCGCGCGCCCGCGCCACGCCAGCGGCAAGCCGCGCGTCGAGGAAGTCGGCCAAAGCGTCGGCGCTACTCGCCGCGACCGTCAGCCCGGCCGCCATCGCGTGGCCGCCGCCGGCGACGAGCAGATCCATGTCCTTGGCGGCGAGCACCGCCGCTCCCAGATCGACGCCGGAGATCGACCGGCCGGAGCCCTTGCCGACGCCATCGTCGCCGAGCGCGATCACGATCGCCGGGCGGCCGAGCTTCTCCTTGAGGCGTCCGGCGACGATGCCGATGACGCCGGGATGCCAGCCGTGGCCGGCGACCACGACCACCGCGCGATTGCCTTGCGACGCGGCTTGCGCCTCTGCCTCCTCGCACACCGATGTCTCGATCGCCCGACGCTCCTCGTTCAGCCGGTCGAGTTCGGCGGCGATCCGGCGCGCTTCCTCGGGATCGGTGGTCGTCAGCAAGCGTACGCCGAGGTCGGACCGGCCGACGCGGCCGCCGGCGTTGATCCGCGGGCCTAGCGCGAAGCCGAGATCGTGGCAGGTCGGCGCGCGATCCAGCCCGGCGGCATCGAGCAGCGCAGCAAGGCCGATGTTGCGGCGGACGGCCATCACCTTCAGCCCCTGCGCGACGAAGGCGCGGTTGAGGCCGCGCAGCTGCGCCACATCCGCCACCGTGCCGAGCGCGACGAGGTCGATCAGGTCGATCAGGCGCGGCTCGGGCCGGGCGCCGAACCAGCCGCGCCCGCGCAGCACGCGCAGCACCGCCGCCCCGAGCAGGAAGGCGACGCCGACCGCGGCGAGGTGACCGTGCGCCGCCCCCTCGGCGCGTTCGTCGAGGCGGTTGGGATTGACCAGCGCATGGGCCGAGGGCAGCGCCGCGGCACACTGGTGATGATCGACCACGATCACGTCGACGCCCGCCGCCCGCGCCATCGCCAGCGCATCGAACGCCTGCGCGCCGCAATCGACGGTGACGATCAGCTTCGCCCCGCCCTCGGCGATCCGTACCAGCGCCTCGCCGGAAGGCCCATAGCCCTCCATCAGCCGGTCGGGGATATAGGCCTGCGGATCGCTGCCGAGATCGCGCAGCAACCGGACGAGAAGCGCCGCAGACGTCGCGCCGTCGACGTCATAGTCGCCGAAGACAGTGATCGGTTCGCTGGCGACGACCGCATCGGCGAGCCGATCGGCGGCGCGATCCATGTCCTGGAAGATCGACGGATCGGGCATGAAGCCGCGGATCGTCGGCAGCCGGTGGCTCTCCAGCGTGTCGCGCGCCACGCCGCGGGCAAGCAGCAGGCTGGTCACCAGATCGTCGGGCTGGAAGCCGATGTCGCGCCCGTCCGCACCCGCCCCGCGCCAGCGCCACGGCTGGCCGAGGATCGATCGTCCGATGCCGTCGACGGGGTGCGTAGCCATCCCTGATACTAGCCGCCCGGCGCGGCCAAGTGAAGCCTCTAGCGGATCCGGCGATGCTCGCCCTTGACCCAGCGGATGGTGCCCGAGCTAGCCCGCATCACCACGGTATCGGTGGTCATCGTGCCGTCCTTGCGGCGCTTGACGCCCTTGAGCAGCGATCCATCGGTGACGCCGGTGGCGGCGAAGATCACGTCGCCCTTGGCGAGATCCTCGAGCTTGTAGATGCGGTCCAGGTCGGAGATGCCCCATTTGCGGGCACGCGCGCGCTCGTCCTCGTTGCGGAACAGCAGGCGGCCCTGGAACTGGCCGCCGACGCAGCGCAGCGCGGCCGCCGCGAGCACGCCTTCCGGCGCTCCGCCCGAACCCATGTAGAGGTCGATCGTCGTCTCCGGATTGGTCGTCGCGATCACGCCGGCGACGTCGCCGTCGGGGATCAGGACGATGCCGCAGCCGAGCGCGCGCAGCTCGGCGATCAGCTTCTCGTGGCGCGGACGATCGAGCACGCAGACGATCACCTCGTCGGCGGCCACGCCCTTCGCCGCGGCGATCGCCGCGACGTTTTCGCTGGGCGTCCGGTCGAGGCTGACGATATCGTCGGGGTAGCCGGGGCCGACCGCCAGCTTCTCCATGTAGACGTCCGGCGCGTTGAGGAGGCCGCCTTCCTCGGCGATGGCGAGTACGGCGAGGCTGTTGGGCCCGGCCTGCGCGGTGATCGTCGTGCCCTCGAGCGGATCGAGGGCGATGTCGATGCGCGGGCCGGTGCCCTGGGCCGAGCCGACCTTCTCGCCGATGTAGAGCATCGGCGCCTCGTCGCGCTCGCCCTCGCCGATCACGACCGTGCCGTCCATCGGCAGCTCGTTGAGCGCGGCGCGCATCGCCTCAACGGCGGCGGCGTCCGCGGCCTTCTCGTCGCCGCGCCCGACCAGCTTCGACGCCGCGACCGCCGCGGCCTCGGTCACCCGCACCATTTCCAGCACGAGCACGCGATCCAGCGTCGAGCTTGCCTTCACCATCGTATTTGTCATCCCTTGTGGCATCGGAGGCGATTAGGTCAGGCAGGCTGCAATGTCGATCATCGCGCCGTGCTTTCTTCCGATCGGCGCGGTAGCCGCCGACCGCGGAGCAACGGGCCGCTCAAACGTCGAGGATGTGCATCAGCATCGGCCGGCCGACGATGCTCTGCGATCCCTCCAGCCGGTCTAGCGCGTCGGCCACGCAGCGCTCCGGCGCCTCGTGCGTCACCATCACCAGCAGCACGCTGCCGTCGGCCGCCGCGCCGCGCTGGATCAGGCTCTCGATCGAGACGCCGGCATCGCGCATCGCGGCTGCGATCTCGGCGAGCACGCCCGGCCGGTCGGCGACGGTGAAGCGCAGATAGGCGCGGCCGCGGCGCTCGCCGGCGGCGGCACCGGCGGGCTGGGCGAGGCTCGCGACCGGCATGGCGAAGGCGGGGCCATATTCGCCGCGGGCAATGTCAATGAGGTCGGCGACGACGGCGCTGGCGGTCGGCCCCTCGCCGGCGCCGCGCCCCTCCATGAACAGGCGGCCGACGAAATTGCCCTCGGCCACGACGGCGTTGAGCGAGCCGGCGACGTGGGCGAGCGGGTGGTCGAGCGCGACGAGGCAGGGGTGGACGCGCTGGAACAGGCCCTTCGAACCGGCCTCGGCGAGGCCGACCAGCCGGATGCGGAAGCCCAGCGCATGCGCCTCGGCGATGTCGGCGGCGATGACGTGGCGAATGCCGGCGACGGCGACGGCGGCGAAGTCGAGCCGGGTGCCGAAGGCGAGGCTGGCGAGGATCGCGAGCTTGTGGGCGGTATCGACGCCGTCGATGTCGAAGCTCGGGTCGGCCTCGGCATAGCCGAGCGCCTGCGCCTCGCCGAGGACGTCGGCAAAGGCGCGGCCGGTTGCCTCGATCGTCGTCAGGATATAGTTGCAGGTGCCGTTGAGCACGCCGTAGACGCGTCCGATTTCGTTCGCGGCGGCGCCCTCGCGCAGGCCCTTGATGACCGGGATGCCGCCCGCGACCGCGGCTTCGTATTTGAGCGCTGCGTCGGCGGCCTCGGCGGCTTCCGCGAGCTCGATGCCGTGATGCGCGATCATCGCCTTGTTGGCGGTGACGAACGCCTTGCCGCGCGCGAGCGTGGCGCGGGCGAGGACGAGGGCCGGGCCGTCGGCGCCGCCGATCAGCTCGACCACGACGTCGACATCGTCGCGGGCGGCGAGCGCGCTCGTGTCGTCGACCCAGGCGAAGCGCGCGATGTCGAAGCCGCGGTCGCGGGTCCGGTCGCGCGCCGCGATGGCGACCACCTCGATCGGCCGGCCGGCACGCCGTTCGATGAGCCGGGCGTTCGCCTCCAGCAGCTTGATCACGCCGCCGCCCAGCGTGCCGAGCCCCGCCAGGCCCACTCGCAACGCGTCCGCCATCCCGCTCCCCTTGCTGCCGCCGCCCGCTCTAGCGGCGGCGCCCGGCAAAGGCCACCGGAACGGCGGCGACGCGGCTTCGTTCTTGGCGGCGAAGGAGTCCCGGCAAATGGACGCGAATACCGACCCGAAGCGCTGCGCACCTGCCCATGTCGAGCAGGCCGGGCAGGGCGCCCCGGCCGCTGCCGAACCGACCGGGCAGGCCGGTACCGGTCAGGGTGGCGAGGGCGAACGGCTCCCCGAGCATAGCGACGCTAAGCCGGACACCGGTGCCGGCGTGCCGAGCCACGGCAGCCGCTGAGCGGCCGCCGCGGCCCGGCCGCATTCTACGCCTGGAGCTCGGCGGGCACCTTTCCGCCATTCTCGGCGAGCTTCTTCATCACCGCGCGGTGCAGCGCCATGTTCTCCTCGGCGCTGCCGTCCGCGCCGACATGGATGTTGAGCTCGTTGGCGAGCTCCTTGCGCGCCGCCAGGCTCGAGTCGAGATCGAGCAGCTGCAGCAGGTCGACGATCGAGGTGCGCCAGTTGCTCGGCTTGCCGCGTGCCGCCGCCTTGGCGGTGAGCACCGCATCGACGTCGACCGGCGTCGCCGCCGCGGTCTGCATGGCGGGCGTCGGCGCGACCGGCGGCGGTGCCCCGGCGGCGGGGTTGGCA
>CAXTTP010000246.1:0-4546 GCA_964247195.1 uncultured Sphingomonadaceae bacterium | reverse complement strand
CCGCGATCTCGCGGAGCGACAGGCCGTTCTGCCATTTCTCGTCCTGCGCGTCGGACTGCACCTGGAGCAGCAGCGGGCTGCCTTCCAGCACCTCCGCGCCGCCGCTCTCGGTGGCGATGCCGCCCGTGCCGTCTTCGGAGGCGATGCCGCCGGTGGCGATCGTCGGGCGGGGTCGGTAGCGCGTGCTCGTCCAGCTCAGCCAGTCGCCATGCTCGACGCCGATGAACCTGGGTCCGAGCGTCAGCGAGCGCGTCCGCCACAGCCGCCCGATCCGCCGCTGCGCCTCCGCCACCCGCTGCGCCTGCGTTCCGCTCGTGACCAGCGACAGTCCGGGCTGCGCTACCCGCGGCTTGCCGTCGGCGATGATGTCCGCCGCGACGCGCCTGACCGGGGCCGAATGGTCGGACCATTTCTGGGTTGGCTCGACATACTTCGCCGCGACCGTGTTGCACCACGCCTCGTCGGTGACCGAGCGGAAGTCGCTGCCGGTGACTGTCGAACCGACGATCAGGTCGTCGTCGGTGATGTGCCAGACCACCGGCTGCGCGGCGCCGGGCACGAGTTCGACCGAGCCCTCCCGTTCCACGATCCAGCCGCCGCACGCCGCCGCGAAGTCGTTCTCGGTATCGATGTAGGCGGCATCGCCTCCGAACACGCCGCCGATCCGGTAGCGGGCCTCGCTGCCACCTGCCTTGAGCGGCACGGCCTCGTCGCAGAGGTTCGCCGGCGCGAACACATTGGCCGGCGGCGCCTCGACGTCGGTGAGGCCCCGCCCGAGCAGCAGCATCGCCGGATCGCCGACATGATCGCCGGCGTAGATCCCGCGCGCCCAGGTATAGCGGCAGTCGCTCAGGTTCTCGGACCATTCGCGCGTCGTCGGATCGGACCAGCGGTGCGTGCCCGACCCGCCGACGCTGGTGTCGTGCCGCGCCGAGTAACAGCGCAGGCCCTTCAGCACCCAGAGGAAGCTCGGACGCCCGTTCGACCAGACCGGGTGCTTCGCATCGCTCTTGTCGGCCTTGTAGGCGACATAGACCTTGGCGACGCCGCGGCCGCGATCGTTGGCGGTCCAGCTGGGCGTCCCGTCGACCACCGGCGCATTGGCGGTGACGATCGCCGGTACATCGTCGTCCCAGCCTCCCGGCCGCCAGTAGACCTCCAGCTGCCCGTTATAGCCGGCGACCGGCCCGTCTCCGGCGAAGGCGACGTACTTGTCGTTGACGTAGAAGCCGACGAGGCTGTCGCAGCGATGGTCCGCCAGCGCCAGGACCAGCAAGGTCCAGTCGGTGCCGTACTTGCCGCCGTAGTTGAACGCGTCGACAAGGCTGCCGGCCACTGCGCCCTTGCCGAACACACCTGCCCGCGCGACTTCGCCGAGCTGAACTTCGGTCGCCTGCGCCTGTTGCGCTTTCGTCTTCGGCGCGAGCAGGAGGCTCGCTATCGAGGAAATCTCGGTAGCGATGCCGGTCCTGATCAGGAAACCGCCCAGCGGATTGCCTGACGCGGCTAGCACCAGGCCGACGCCGATCTCGACCGCGCCGACAATCTCGCCTGCAAATTTGCTCACTCAGCCCTCCGTCGACCAGGCCCTGAGCATCCTTTCACGCGGCGCTCGGCAGAGTCCGCTCTCTCCGGGCCCCACGAGGGTCGCCCCTTCGACGACCATCAGCATCAAGCCGTGCTCGGCGTGCGCGACCGCGGCGACATCGCCGCGGTGCGCGTGCGCGAGCGGAATCGATTGCAGCCGCGACGAGACTGCGGCCTCCATGCCGCCCCATCGCTTCAGCAGCCGCGCCGCCTGTGCCGCGCTCCGCCAGTCCAGGTTCATGAGCGGGTCTTCGCCGGTAAGCGCCAGCACGGCGCCGGCCGTGAAGCTCACGCAATCGTTGCCGCGCCGCCCCCAGGCGAACGGCATGCTCTGCCGCTCCGCCAGATAGCGGGAGAGAGCCCCATAATCGCGCACGCCTCAGCTCGCGACCGTGGCCGCGGCCGAGGAAGGCTTGCCGCCGAAGTAGATGACCTTCGTCGCCGCATAGGAGACGTGCTTGAAGAACCCATCGTTCGCATCGATCAGCCGCTGGTCGGCGTCGCTGCGCTGCCGATGTCCGGAGCGACCAAGCCCGCGCGCCGCACTCTCGATCGAGACGGTGACCGTCGCCGTCGAGCCGATGATCTCCTCGACGGTCACGGCGTCGACCCGGCCGCGCTTGAACACGCGGCAATCCAGCCGGCGCGTTCCTGAGCCGTCGTACAGCATCCGATAGAGCTTCGCCGGCGCGCTGTTCAGTTCGGCCGCGTCCAGCAGCGCCAGCGCGTCCGGCTCGACTCCCGACAACTGGATCGTGACGTTCTGTTCGGCGCCACCGATCGCGCCGCCGGTCACCTGCCCGATGGCCCGATCGCCGATGCCCAGATAGGTGTCGCCGTCGATCACGGTGCTGCCGTAGCCGCTCCAGAGATAGACAGGCGGGTCGCAATAGATCGCGAGCGCGCCGGCCACGATCGCGCTGCCGTCGGCGACCGCCGCAATCGCCTCGTCGCCATATTGCTTCACGGTCGGAGGTCCTGGGCGCCGACGATCTTGGTTCCCGAGATCCGCAGCCGGCGATCGACGTCGGCCATCTGCGTCTCCGGCGTCAATTTCATCAGGCAGGCCGGCTTGTCGAGGTGCGGCATTGCGGTGGTCGGCAGCCAGGTCGGGAGCGCCGGCTCGACGGTCACGGTGATCGCCCCGCTCGCATCCGCCGCGGCACCTTCAATGACGCGGGTGAGCGCGCGGCGATCATAGGTGCCGACGGACGAGCCGACCGCATCCCACTTGAAGCCGAGATAATCGTTGAACGACAGGATCAGTCCAGACGGCAGGCCCTGCACCGTCACCACGGCGCTACCGGCGGCGTCGATCGTCTGCGCCCAGGCAGTGCCGGCACCGATGAACGGCGAGCCATCGATCCGGGTCATCCGGCTGAAGCCGTCCTGATGCCGCAGGGGAAGCGGCCGCCGGAAGTCACGGCCGAGGAACCGGCGCTGCGAGCCCCGCAGCGACGTGATCCACGCTTCGACTTGATCCGAGAGCCGCTGCGATGTGGTGCCCACGGTCCACGTACCGGTCCAGCGCGGCCAGCCCGCTTGCACGCCGCCGAGCGCGCCGCTTGCCTCGGGCGCCTGATAGTCGATGCGCGCCAGCACGAAGTTCTGCTGCGAGACGAAGCCGTCCGGCATCGCCCGCGGGAAGATGATCGTCACCGGACCAGCCGCCGATCCCTGCCTTGCTGGTAAGTTCGGAGGATGATGTCCGGTAGGTCTCGCTGCATCTGGCGCTGGTTGGCCTCAACGCGCGCCAGCGCGGCGGCATCCGCACCTGGCGCGTTGATCGATGCGTCAATGTGGATCGCGCCGATCTGTGCGTCGTTCGCCGCTGCCAGCATGCGCCGCGTGTCCGACGCCGGATAGATGCGCGAGCCCTGCGGAAGATCGACCGCTTCCTGGCCGTTCTCGTTCAGATAGGTCCATCCGCCGGAAAACCGGTCGGTGCCGGACGCATGGTGCCCGATAATGGTCGACAACGACTGGCCCAGGATCGAGCCAAACGATCCACCAGCCCCGCCGTTATCGGTGAGGAGGCGCGCCAGGACTTGCGAAATTACTTGCAGTCCCGTCGTCTTGAACTGCTGCCAGAAGCTGCCGCCGGCACCGGTGAAGGCGCTGTCGAGCGTCTGGGCAAGCGATTGGATGCGCTGCTGGCCTTGCTCGAGGTAGGTGTCCCAGACCTTGCTGGTGGTGTCGCCCACGGTCTCAAGCGACTTGGAAAGACCTTCAACGACACCGGCTTTGACGCCAAGCGCAGGCGCGTTGGTGATGCTGTCCGAAATCCGATGGGCGCGTGCATCCTTCAACTGTTCCACATAGTCGCGCAGCGCGGCCGCCGCGTCTCTCGCGGCCGAGCCATCAGCGTGCACCGCCCGGGTATGCCGGCCGGCCGATGCGGCGGCGGAATCGTGGCGCCGGTCCTCGTCGGCGATGGCGCTGCGGTAGGCCGCCTCGCTCTCACCGCCCTTCAGATACTCCACCCGGAGCGCCGCGACCGCGCGCTCGTGCCGCTGAACCTCGGCGGTGCTCGCGCTGGCGTCGCCGGCGGCGAAGAACTCCGCGCGCGCGGCCTTGGCGGTGTGGAAAGCCACTCGGCTTTCGTCGATATGCTTTGAGAGGGCCACGATCTGGGTGTCGATGCTTCGCACATCGCCGGCATCGACCGCCGCCAAGATGCCCGAGCCCCCCGCCGCCGCCCTGCTGCCTTCTCCCGCGTCTGCGTTGAAGCGGTTCTGCTGGGCAAGGTTCGCCTGCAGGCGTGCCTTCGCGAGCTGGAGCTGCTCAACCGCGCTCGCTCGCGCGGCATTGGCTTCGATGTACAGGTTGGCGGCGTTCCTGACCGCAATCTGCGCCGCCTGCTCGCCGGTCTGGTTTGCCTTGCCCTGCGCTGCCGCAAGATCATCGATCGCCTTCATCAGCTTGGCGGCGGAGTCGGCCTGCGTTTCCGCCCCCTCGC